>NZ_JBRRCU010000069.1:0-21356 GCF_056759195.1 Stenotrophomonas sp. STEN083
AGAGCAGTAACGTTTGTGGGAGGGGCGAACGCGGCTAAGCCTATAGCGTTTCAGATTGTCAGCTTCGCGGCTTACGCCGCTCCTACAGCGACACAAGCTCCCGCGCCCCGCGTCAAATTCCCGCCATCGGCCCTTTCACCTCCTCCGGCACAGCCCTTGCATCTGACTGGGCAGCAATCCTGAGGAGCTCCACGTGGCCGTTGCCGCTGATAAAAACCGCAAAGCTGAACCCACCAAGGAAGCGGCAAGCAAACCGAAGCGCTCGTTGTTGGTTCCTGCCCTGATCGCCGTGTTTGCTGCAGCCGCAGCCGGCGGCGGCGTCTGGTATTTCACCCAGGGCAAGGACCACGCCGAAGCGAGCAAGGAAGCCAAGCCCAAGACACCGGCGCCTGCCCAGTACTTCGCGCTGGACCCGGCCTTCGTGGTCAACCTCAGCGGCCCCGTTGACGGCCCGCGCTACCTGCAGGTCGAAGTGCAGCTGATGACCCGCGATCCGCTGGCACTGACCGCGCTGCAAACTCATGCCCCGGCCATCCGCGCCAAATTATTGATGCTGTTCTCGCAGGTCGAGCCGGCGCAGATCGCCGACCGCGCGGGCAAGGAAAAGCTGCAGGCCTCGGCGCTGGCCGAAGTGAAGAAGCTGATGAAGGCCGAAACCGGCCAGAACAGTGTCGACGATTTGTTGTTCACCAGCTTTGTGACCCAGTAAGGCGCCACGATGAGCATCAACGACCTGCTGTCCCAAGACGAGATCGACGCCCTGCTGCATGGCGTCGATTCCGGCTCGGTCAATACCGCCGAACCGGAGGCGGCGCCAGGCGAAGCGCGTTCATACGACTTCGCCAGCCAGGACCGCATCATCCGTGGCCGCATGCCGACCCTGGAAATGGTCAATGAGCG
Organism: Stenotrophomonas sp. STEN083; assembly: GCF_056759195.1. Lineage (NCBI taxonomy): Bacteria > Pseudomonadati > Pseudomonadota > Gammaproteobacteria > Lysobacterales > Lysobacteraceae > Stenotrophomonas > Stenotrophomonas sp. STEN083. Next base: position 901 of record NZ_JBRRCU010000069.1, read on the forward strand.
CTTTGCGCGGTTGTGGCGCATCGGCCTGTTCAACCTGATCCGGCGCTCGGCCGAGTTGTCGGTACGCGGCATCGAGCTGATCAAGTTCGGCGACTACCTGCATTCGCTGTATGTGCCGACCAATCTCAACCTGATCCGCTTCAAACCTTTGCGTGGTACCGGGCTGATCGTATTCGAACCGACCTTGGTGTTCGCCATCGTCGACAACTTCTTTGGTGGTGACGGTCGCTACCCCACCCGCATCGAAGGCCGCGAGTTCACCGCTACCGAAATGCGCGTGATCCAGTTGCTGCTGAAGCAGACATTCACCGATCTGCGCGAAGCCTGGGGGCCGGTGATGAACGTCGATTTCGACTACATCAACTCCGAGATCAACCCGCACTTCGCCAACATCGTCAGCCCGCGCGAATACGTGGTGGTCAGCCGTTTCCACGTCGAGCTCGACAGCGGTGGCGGCGACATCCACATCACCTTGCCGTACTCGATGCTTGAGCCGATCCGCGAACTGCTCGACGCCGGCATCCAGAGCGACCGCAACGACCGCGACGAAAGCTGGGCGGTGATGCTGCGCGAGCAGCTGGACACCGCTGAAGTCGAGCTTTCCAGCGTGCTGGCCAAACGCCGCATGAGCCTTCGCGAGCTGACCAAGTTGAAGATCGGCGATGTGCTGCCGATCGATATGCCCAAGCAGGTGCCGCTGTGCGTGGAAGGCATCCCGGTTTTCACCGGTGAGTTTGGCGTATCCAACGAACGCAACGCCATCAAGATCACTGCAACCCATCCTCCGGGAAAGCGTCCCAGCGTTCCCGTGATTCAGGAAAACACCGATGAATGACAACCACTCCCCCGAAGCTGAAAACGCCGCTACGCCGGCACAGTTCAGCAACCTGCAGGCCGACAACAGCGTCAGCACCGATCTGGATCTGGACGTCATCCTCGACGTACCGGTGACCTTGTCACTGGAAGTAGGCCGCGCGCGCCTGCCAATCCGCAACCTGCTACAGCTCAACCAGGGCTCGGTGGTGGAACTGGAGCGCGGTGCTGGCGAATCACTGGACGTGTTCGTCAACGGCACCTTGATCGCGCACGGTGAAGTTGTCGTCATCAATGATCGCTTCGGTGTGCGCCTGACCGACGTGGTCAGCCCCAGCGAGCGCATCCGGAGACTGCGTTGATCGCATTGCTCGCCTATGCCGCACCGGCCGCCAAGGCGGCGACGCCGGTCGGCCAGCATGCGGCCAGCGCGCCCGGCCTGTTCGGCGCGTTCTTCACCTTGCTGCTGGTGCTGGGCCTGATCATCGGTCTGGGGTGGCTGCTCAAGCGCATGCCCGGCGGCGCGTTCCGCCCGGCCGAAGGCCTGAAAGTGGTCGCCAGCATCAATGTCGGCGCCAAGGAGCGCGTGGTGGTGGTCGACGTCAATGGTCAGCAGCTGCTGCTGGGCATTACCGCCGGTGGCATCAGCACCTTGCACCAGTTGCCAGAACCGCTGCCGCAGACGCCTGCCCCGGCCCTGCCCAATCTCAAACAACTACCGAATTTCGCCCAGCTGCTGGCACAGAAGCTGCGCAAGGAACCCTGATGATGTCGGGCCAACGCTTTTACTCACACGGCTTCAACTCACGTACGTTTTGGCAGCTGCTGGTCGTGTTGGCAATGCTGGCATTGCCGCTGTTTGCCTGGGCCGCACCCGGCCCGCAGGTACCGGCACTGCCGGATGTAAACGTCGGCAAGATCGGCGGTGCGCCGGTCAGCCTGCCGTTGCAGACCCTGTTGTTGATGACGGCAATCACCTTGCTGCCATCGATGCTGCTGGTGCTCACCGCCTTCACCCGCGTGATCATCGTGCTCGGCCTGCTGCGGCAGGCACTTGGCACCGGTCAGACGCCGTCCAACCAGATCCTGCTTGGTCTGGCCCTGTTCCTGACCGCGATGATCATGATGCCGGTCTGGGACAAGTCGTGGTCCACCGGCATGGCGCCGTATCTGGATGGTCAGATCGACTTCCAGACCGCCTGGCAGCTGTCCACCGCACCGCTGCGTGCCTTCATGCTTGCGCAGGTGCGCGAGACCGACCTGATGACCTTCGCTGGTCTGGCTGGGCAAGGGCCGTACGCCAGTCCGGATGCCATCCCCTTCCCGGTATTGGTTGCGTCGTTCGTCACCAGCGAGCTGAAAACCGCCTTCGAGATCGGCTTCCTGATCTTCATCCCGTTCGTCATCATCGACCTGGTCGTATCCAGCGTGCTGATGTCGATGGGCATGATGATGCTGTCACCGATGCTGGTCTCGGCACCGTTCAAGATATTGCTGTTCGTGCTGGTGGACGGCTGGGTATTGGTGGTTGGCACCCTGGCGGCGAGCTTCAACGCAGTGTAGTTACGCGCCAGTATTCCGGCACGCCTTCGCGACGCGACTTTCCGCCGACCATCAATGGAAGTCGCGGCTGCGTACGTCCAGGCTGCCCAATAGCGGCGACAGATCATCCAGGCGGCGTGCGATCAGATGACGCACGCCGTTCTCGGCTTCCAGCCTGCCGCTGACCTGCATCAGCCGTGCTTCCAGGAACACCTGCCGCTGGCGCTCGGCCAGCTGCCGCCAGACCACCACATTGATCTGGCCAAACTCGTCTTCCAACGTAATGAAGGTGACGCCGCTGGCGGTTGCTGGCCGCTGCCGCCCGCGCACCAGCCCTGCCACCAGCACATTGCCGGTGCTGCGCATGCTTTCCAGATCCTTGGAACTGCGGCAACGACGCGCACTCAGCTGCCGCCGCAGACGCGCCAGCGGGTGCAGCTCCAAGGTAGTCCCGAGCAAGGCGTAATCGGCGTTCAGATCCTCACCAGCGCTGGGCATCGGCAAGGCGACAACGGCTTCGGCCGTCGCTGGCTGATCGTCAAATAGCGGCCGCTGATCTTCGACACCGGCGATAGCCCAACGCGCGCGGTGGCGGTTGCCGGCCATGCCGCGCAAGGCACCGGAATCGGCCAGCAAGGCGCGTGCGCGTGCATCCAGATCAGCCCGTCGGCACAGGTCGGCGATATCCGTAAACGCAGCCTGTGCCCTCGCCTGCTCGATCCGCAGCGCGTCTTCGGCGTTGAAGCCACGCACCAGGCAGAAGCCCAAACGAATCGCCAGCCGCTCACCATCCCGCTCCCGCTCCAGCGAACAGTCCCAGCCGCTGTAACGCACATCCAGCGGTCGTGTCGCCACGCCGTGCCGTCGCACATCCTGCAGCAGCTGATCGGGGCTGTAGAAACCCATCGGTTGGCTGTTGAGCAGTGCGCAGGTGAACTCGGCTGGATGGTGGCATTTCAGCCAGCTGCTGGCATAGGCGATCAGCGCAAAACTTGCCGCATGGCTCTCCGGGAAACCATAGCTGCCGAAGCCCTTGATCTGCTCGAAAATGCGCTCGGCGAACTCCAGCGGATAACCGCGTTCAAGCATGCCTTCGGTGAGTTTCAACCGATGCGGCTCCAGCCCGCCGTGGCGCTTCCAGGCCGCCATCGAACGACGCAGGCCATCGGCTTCGCTGGCGTTGTAGCCAGCCGCGACCATCGCGATCTGCATCACCTGTTCCTGGAACAGCGGCACTCCCAAGGTCCGTTTAAGCACTTCTTTCAAGGCTTCAGAGGGATAGTTGATCAACTCCTCACCGGTACGCCGGCGCAGGTAGGGATGCACCATGTCACCCTGAATCGGGCCGGGGCGGACGATGGCCACTTCGACTACCAGATCGTAGAACGTCTGCGGTTTCAGCCGCGGTAGCATCGCCATCTGCGCGCGCGATTCGATCTGGAACACACCGATGGTGTCGGCGCGACTGATCATCGCGTAGGTAGGCTTGTCTTCCTGCGGGATCGTCGCCAGGGTGAAATGCAGCCCGCGATAACGCTGGATCAGGTCGAAACAGCGACGCACGGCGGTGAGCATGCCCAAAGCCAGCACGTCAACCTTCATCAGACCCAGCGTTTCCAGATCGTCCTTGTCCCATTGAATGACGGTGCGTGCCTCCATCGCCGCGTTTTCCACCGGCACCATACTGTGCAGGGCGCGTTCGGAAATGACGAAGCCGCCCGGGTGCTGGGACAGGTAATGAGGGAAATCGATCAGCTCGTTGGCCAGTATCAGGATGCGTCGCAGCAGCGGGCTGTCCGGATCGAAACCATGCTCACGCAAACGCTCCTCCTCGGGCACGCTGTCCGACCACTGGCCGATGCTGGAGGTCAGCTGGGTGATCACATCGCCGGGCATGCCCAGTACCCGCGCAACATCACGCAACGCGCCGCGCCCGCCATACTGTGTCGCCACAGCAGCCAAGGCGGCCCGTTCGCGGCCATAGCGTGAGAACACATACTGGATGACCTCCTCGCGCCGCTCGTGCTCGAAATCCACGTCGATATCCGGCGGCTCATCGCGGTCATCCGAGATGAAACGTTCAAACAACAGATGGCTGTGCGAAGGGTCAAGTTCGGTGATTCCAAGCACGAAGCACACCACCGAATTGGCGGCAGAGCCACGTCCCTGGCAAAGAATGCCGATGCTGCGCGCATAGGCCACCAGGTCGTGCACGGTGAGGAAATACGAGGCGTACTTTTTCTTGGCGATCAGGCCCAGTTCCTTTTCGATCAAGGCCTGCGCCTGCAGCGGGGTTCCATCCGGCCAACGCTTGCCTGCACCACGCGTCACCAGCTCCGCCAGCCAGCACTGCGCGGTGTAACCGGCGGGTACTACCTCGCTGGGGTATAGATAGTTGACTGCTTCCTTCAGGTCGAACCCGGCGCAGCGCTTGGCGATGCACAGCGTCTGCTGCAACAACTCGGCTGGATAGATCGCCTGCAGCGCCTGCAGCGGGCGAAGATGCCGCTCACCATTGGCGAACAAGCGCTGCCCGGCCTCGGCGACAGTGACGCGGTGGCGGATGGCCGTCATCACATCCTGCAGCGCCCGGCGTCCGCGTGCATGCATATGCACGTCGCCAGCGGCCACCAATGGCAGCTGCAGCTGTGCGCTCAATGCCTGCAGCTGCTGCAGACGCGCCTCATCATCGGCACCGTGATGCAGTTCCACCGCAATCCAGCAGCGCTGCGGAAACCACTCACGCAGCTGCATGCCCTCTGCAGGTTCCACTTGTGCCGCAGGCAACCACAAGGCCAGGAGGCCGCTGCGATCAATCGCCGCCAGGTCCTCGGCCAATAGTCGGTATTCGCCCTTTTCCGCCCGCCGCCTTGCCTGTGTTATCAGCCAACACAGGGTTTGATAGCCTGCGGCGTTTTCCACCAGCAGGACCAGCTTGGCGCCGTTTTCCAGTTGAATTTCGCTGCCGACAATCAACTGCAAACCGGTTTCCCTGGACGCGCGCCAGGCACGCACAATGCCAGCAAGCGTGCATTCGTCGGTGATTGCCAGCGCCTGATAACCATGCGCTTTTGCCCTCGCAAATAATTCATCCGCAGTCGATGCGCCCCGCTGGAAACTGAAAGCGGACAGGCAATGCAGTTCGGCATAAGCGGTAGTCATGCGAACCAGCCCTGCAGCATGAAGCCGCCCTCGCCGCCCACCTCGCGCCACGCCCATGCCTGCTGGCCAAAGCGCGTGCTGACCCGGTAGTAATCACGACGCACGTCATCGCCGTCCCACCAGCCACTCTCGATCCGTTCCGGCGCCGACAACAATTCCGGGCTTGCACCCGGCCAAGGCTGTGGCGTGCGCAGCAGCCAACCTGGACGTACTGGTGACGGCAAGTTACTGGCTGTTGCAGCTGCAACTGCAGCTGGAGCAGCCTCGCCACGCCAGGCATATTCGGGGCGATGATCGGCATGCACGCGCAGGCCATGCACGGATTGATCGCCCAGGCGGGCGCGCAGACGTTCGCGCAATTGTTCCCACGGCATGCTCTGCTGCGGACGGATATCGAACAGCTCGCGGTGTTCTGGCACAAACGCCGGCAACTGATCGGCGCGCAGACCAAACTGACGCACAGGCGCCGGGATCTTGGCCTGCTCCAGGCGGCTGCGGGCGATCTCGAACAACAGGCTGGCATCGCGCTCGGCCGCCAGCAGGCCGATCTCCAGCGTGGTGGGCGCCCGGTCCTCGTGCTCCAGCAACAACGCAAAGCGCTGCACGCTGCCGTCGCGTCCGGCCAGGAACGCGGCAAGGTCCGAGGTCAGGCGCCGTAGCGGGAACAGCAGCGCCTGCGAAGACTCCACTTCATAGCCAAGTTCGATGCGCAGCTCGAATACATCCGGCGGCTGATACGGCTGCAATACAAAAGCCCGCTCACCGAGCAAGGCATCCAGCTGGCGCAGTACATCCGGCGCAAAGCGCCGGTTGATGCTGGCCCGTGGCAAGCCCTGCAATTGTTTGACGGTACGGATACCCATGCGCGCGAATGCCGCCGATGCACTGGTACCAAAACCGGCTCGCGCCACCGGCAGCTGCCCCAGCAATTCGGCCAAGCCAGCCTCATCCACACTCAAGCCATCGCGTGCATTGGCCAGTGCGCGTGCAGCCACCGGATTGGGTGCCAATGCGATGCGGTGACGGAAGCCCAAGGCGTCCAATTCCTGCCGCAGACGCGCCTCGAACTTCGGCCACGGCCCGAACAGCGCCAAGCTGTGCTCTATTTCGATGATCAGCGCCTGCGCATATTGCAGGCTGACCTGCGAGCTGAATTGATAGGCCCAAGCCGCCAGAAACTGATGCCAGTGCAGCTGCGCATCGGCCTCGTACGGGTGTATTTCAAAACCGGTTGCCAGCGCCTGCGCCGTCACCAGCGACTGCCCCGCCTTCAAGCCCAAAGCCGCCGCTGCGGGATTGACCGCGTGCAGCACCCGACGTTGGCTGGGCCCACTGATCAACACCCGCGCCGCTTCTGGCTCGGCACAGGCACGCAACACGCCGTCCATGGCCAGGTGCGGCAATAGAATGCAGGCCCAGCGCATCGCTTACTGCCCCCGGGCAAAGGGTAATGGGCGCGTTGGCACCATGCCGCCGCGGCACTTCAATATCCGCAGCTGCGCCGGCTGCGCATCGATGGCGATGCGCAATGCGGCTGGCGAAGGATTCTTCGCCGCCTGCAACGGGCGGCTGGCAAAGCCCAGCGTCTGCCCCGATTCGGCCGCCACCTGCAACCGTCGCAAGGCTTTGTCCTCGGCCATCTGCGGCCAGCACAGCACGGCACCGCAACTGCCCGAACGCAGGCATTGTTCAGTGGCCCACAGCGCATCACGTTGATCGGTGGCCTGCACCACCTGTAACTGACGCAGATCGACACCCGCCGCCTGCCAAGCCGGTGCATACGGAATATGCGGCGGCGCCACCAGCACCACGCGCTCACCGGCCTGGGTCAATCGTGCCAATGACGGCCATAGCAGACGCAGCTCACCTACGCCTTCCGCCGGCAACAGAATTTCGCTCAGCGCGGACTCCGGCCAACCACCGGTAGGCAGAACGTCATCCAGTTGCGCATAGCCCGTGGATTGACGGCTGGCCGGCAACGGCGCAGGCCGACCACGCCAGACCCGGCGTTCGTGCAGCAGACTATCGAGGGCAACAACCGCACCCATCAGCCGCGCCGCACCAGGCCACAGAACACGCCCTCGATCGCGAAGTCCTGATCGTGCTGCACTTCAATCGGTGCATAAGCCGGGTTGCGCGGCAGCAGCCGCAGCGTGGCGCCACTGCGCGACAGCCGCTTGATGGTCAGCTCACCGTCCAACCGCGCCACCACCGTCTGCCCGTTGCGCGCATCGCTGCTGCGCCTGACCCCGACCAGGTCGCCATCGAAAATACCGTCGTCGATCATTGAATCGCCTTGCACCCGCAACAGGTAATCCGGACGCGCGGCAAACAGGCGTTCATCCAACGCGAGGGTATCGACCAGCTCGGCATCGGCGCCAATTGGCGTGCCCGCCGCGACCCGGCCAAGGATGGGCACCTGCAGCAGCTCCACGCGCGGCGCGAGTCCCACCGGACGAATCCCACGTGCCTGCCCGCTAGCCACCTCGATCAGGCCGGCATCGCTCAGGGCCAGTACGTGTTTGCGCGCCGCACCGCGCGATGCCAGCCCACAGGCGGCGGCAATCTCGGCCAACGAGGGGGCCTGTCCGTGCCCATTCACCTGGTCACGGATATAGCGAAGGATGGCGGCACGGCGCGGGCTGAGGTCAGTCATGGAGTACATTTGTACTCCATCTGCACAAAGCTCGCCAGAGGCTGAGCGCCTCTATTCAGGTGAATACGAAAAACACAGCGTCACTGCTATCTTTTGCAGCATATGGACGCTAAAACCTCCATAAAATCGCATCCGTCCCTGCCCCAGGCATTGCGCAGCGTGCCGCTGCGCACCATTGCTCCGGTCACCACGCTGGCCTTGCTGTTCTTCTCGATCTGGCTATGGTTCGACGGGCAGCGCCTTGTTGCCGCAACCAGCTGTCTGTTGTCAGCACTGGCCCTGCTGGCCAGCGTATGGATCCATCAGCGCAAGCCCCGCCTGGAGACAGGCGGCGTGTTGCTGTGCCTGAGCACGGTAGGCGGCAGCCTGCTCTCCGCCTGGCAGTTGGGTAGCGACGCACTGCCGTGGACCTACCTGACCTTGATGTCCAATTTCTTCATCGTCCGCAACCAGATCGCCACCCCGCTCAATCTGCTGCTGGTTGCTGGCCTGTTGCTCATGCCAAACGTGCTGCTCGGTCACCCTGCACACCTGCAGGCCCTGACCGTGATAGTGCTGGTGTTCGGCTTTGGCTACCACTTCTCACGCCGCCTGCAAGGCGACCGCACTCGCCTGGAGATGCTGGCATCGCTGGATGCACTGACCGGTGTCCCCAACCGGCGTGCTTTGGAAAAATCACTGCAAGCGCATATCGATGGCGTTCGCGATGAACGCTACCGGCAAGGCCTGGTGGTGATCGACATCGACAACTTCAAAGAGGTCAACGATCACTACGGTCATGGCGCCGGTGATACCGCCCTGTCCGACCTGGCTGCGATCCTGCGTTTTGAATTGCGTGAGAACGACCAGGTATTTCGTTTTGGCGGCGAGGAGTTCGTGATTCTTGCCGATACTGGCAGCCATGAAGCGCTGGTCCGTTTTACCGAGCGCCTACGCAAAGCGGTCTATGAATCGCTGCGTGGACCAGGCGGCCGCATCACCATCTCGGTAGGTGCGGCGATGTATGCCGGCGAGCAGCGTTGGCAGGACTGGTTTGCGCGTGCTGATACTGCGCTGTACGAGGCCAAGGGCAAGGGGCGTAACAGCGTGGTGGTTGCGCAGTAGCGTTGGCTGTGGCTGTGGCTGTGGCTGTGGCTGTGGCTGTTGGCTTGGCTATTGCGCTTGGTCTTTGCTCCCTTCTCCCGCCTGCGGGAGAAGGTGGTGCGCAGCACCGGATGAGGGGAGCTTTTCAGCTTCTCAGCTTTATAGCGAAGAGCGCCCTCACCTACCCCCGCGTTCGCGGGGGCATCCTCTCCCGCCAGCGGGAGAGGCAACATCAACAACTACAGAGCGGCAGCAGAAGGGCCGCTTGCGCGGCCCTTCGGTTACAGCATCAAGCAACTGCTTCGATCAGGAACGCAGCGGGATCACCCGGATCTCGACGCGGCGGTTCTGCGCGCGGCCTGCCTCGGTGCTGTTGTCGGCGATCGGATAGGCCTTGCCTGCGCCCAGAGTTTCAATGCGCTCGCGTTGCACGCCCTGCGCGGTCAGATACGCCGCCACCGCATCAGCACGCTCCTTGGAAATACGGTTGTTCACCGCATCGGTGCCGATACTATCGGTGTGACCGACCACTTCGATCATGGTCTGGTTGTACTCGCTCAAGGTGCTGGCAACACCATTGAGCGCACCATAGAACTGCGGCTTCAAGGTGGTCTTGTTGAAATCGAAGGTGATGCCGTCGGGCAGGCTCAAGGTGATGTTGTCACCTTCGCGCTGCACATCGATGCCGGTATTGGCAGTGCGCTCACGCAGTGCGCGCTCCTGACGGTCCTGGTAGTTGCCAACTGCAGCACCGCCGAGTGCGCCGATACCGGCACCCACCATCGCACGCTGGCGACGCTCGGTGGCGTTGCCGCCACTGAGCAGACCGGCAGCAACACCAATGGCCGAGCCGATCAGTGCGCCCTTGCCGGTCTTGTTCTGCTGTTGGGTCTGATTGCCGTACTGGTCCTGCTGCACATACGAGCCACCGGTAGCACAGGCCGAGAGGACGGCTGCCGCCACCAAGCCAATGGAAAGATTACGAACAACAGTAAGGGTGGTCATCTGAGTCTCCTGATAGGCCGGACTGGCCAGCGTGGATTTGCCGGGCAAGCATAAACATCGCGACGCATTACCTGCGTGATCCTCAACCTTCGTCACAGGTGTCCATTCATCTAACTGTCTTGCACGTTAAGCCAGTGTCAGCGACCACGCTGGTAAGCAGCCAGCGCCGCATCGCGCCCTTGCGCAAGATCCACCAAGGGCTGGGTCGGGTAGCTTGGCGCGTGCTCGGCTAGCAGCTGCGGGAACTGCCAGGGCGCGAACCGCGCCTTCACCGGCAGTGCCGCCAGTTCGGGTACCCAACGGCTGATGTAGCGGGCGTTTGGATCGAACTTCTGCGCCTGCGTCACCGGGTTGAACACGCGAAAATACGGTGCGGCATCCGCGCCGGTACCGGCAATCCACTGCCAACCCATGCTGTTGTTGGCAAGATCGGCATCCACCAGCGTGTCCCAGAACCAGCGTGCGCCCTCCTTCCAGTGCATGCGCATGTGCTTGCAAAGGAAGCTGCCGACCAGCATCCGCACGCGGTTGTGCATGTAACCCGTCGCCCACAACTCACGCATGCCGGCATCGACGATGGGGATACCGGTACGGCCCTGCTGCCAGGCTTCCAGCAGCGCGGGTTGTGCTGGCGCCCAAGCGAAACGCTCGAAGCGCGGATTGAGATTGACGTCGCTGGTCTGCGGGAAATGATGCAGCAGGTGCCAGGAGAACTCGCGCCACCCCAGCTGGCGGATATAGCCATCGATGTCCGCATCACGGCCGGCGCTGCGCATGCCTTCCAGCGTGTACGCGATCCGCCACGGCGCGATCTCGCCGAAATGCAGGTGCGGCGACAGCAACGAGGTGCCGGTGCGATCCGGCAGGTCACGCTGCTCGCGGTAGCCGTTGAGCGCGCCATCGGCAAAGACTTCCAGTGCTTCCTGCGCGCCAGCTTCGCCGGGCTGCCAGTGCTCCCAGAAACCGGCATCCCACCCCAGATGCGGCTTCAGCGCGAGTGCCTGCAAGGACAGGCCCGACAGCTTCGGCGAGCTCAACTTGCGCGGCGCCTCGGAAAGCTCAGGCAGCCGCCAACGGGTCAACGCGTTGCGCCAAAACGGAGTGAATACTTTGTACGGTCCGCCTTGCAGTGTGGCCAGTTCCCACGGCTCGAACAACAGATAGCCGTTATGGCTCTCCACCTGCAGCCCTTGCTCGCGCAGGCCACGCTTGATCGCCGCATCACGCGACTGCGTGGCCGGTTCGTACTTTCGATTCCAATAAACCGCCTCAGCCCCGCTTTCGGCAATCAATGACTGCAGCTGCGCCATGCTGTCGCCGCTGCGCAACACCAAGGCCGAACCGATGGCGCGCAACTGCGCTTCAAGCTGCTGCAGCGAATGATGCAGCCATGCATCGGAGGCCGCGCCCGGCGCCCATGCACCCTCTTCCTGCGGCGCATGGATGTAGACCGGGATGACATCGTGGCCAGCTTCGATCGCGGCCTGCAACGCCGGGTTGTCACGCAGCCGCAGATCGCGGCGGAACCAGACAATGGCGGTGGACATGCAGCAGCTCCCGCTTATTCGAATGAACCGACCGAATCGTGGCTCAGGTTGTCAAAGCGGGTGTACTCGCCGAAGAACTTCAATTTGCATGAGCCGGTGGGACCACCACGGTGCTTGCCGATGATGATCTCGGCCAAGCCCTTGTCCGGCGAATTTTCCTTGTTGTAGTAATCGTCGCGGTAGATGAAGACGATCATGTCCGCATCCTGCTCGATAGCGCCGGATTCGCGAAGATCGGCCATTACCGGGCGCTTGTCGGTACGGGTTTCCAAGGAGCGGTTGAGCTGTGACAGCGCGATCACCGGCACGTGCAGCTCCTTGGCCAGGCCCTTGAGCGAACGCGAGATTTCCGAAATTTCGGTGGCGCGGTTTTCGCTGTTGCCCGGCACGCTCATCAGCTGCAGGTAGTCGATCACGATCAAGCCCAGATCGTGCTCGCGCTTGAGCCGGCGGCACTTGGAACGCAGGATCTCCGGCGACACGCCCGGCGTATCGTCGATGAAGATCTTGGTTTCCTTCAGCATGCGGATGGCGCCGGTGACGCGACTCCAGTCCTCGTCCTCCAGCTGGCCGGTACGCAGGCGCTGTGCATTGATGCGGCCATTGGAGGAAATCAGACGCATCGCCAACTGCGATGCGGACATTTCCATCGAGAACACCGCCACGCCCTTCTTCGACTTGATCGCCGCGTATTCGGCGATGTTCAAGGCGAAGGTGGTCTTGCCCATGGCCGGACGCGCGGCCAGGATGATCAGATCGGTCGGCTGCAGGCCGGCGGTCATCGCATCGAAGTCGTTGTAACCGGTCGGCAGACCGGTGATGTTGCCGCCGTTCTCGAAGCGGTTGCGCAACTCCTCGAAGGCATCCTTCAATGCGCCCGGCATGGCGACAAAGTCTGTGCGCCCGCGCGCGCCCTGCTCGGCAATGGCGAACACCGATTTTTCCGCGGTCTGCAACAGCTCTGAACTGTCACGCCCTTCCGGCTGGAAGCCATCGTTGACGATGTCGGTGCCGACCTGGATCAACTGCCGCAGCACTGCCTTGTCGCGCACGATCTCGGCATAGGCGCTGATATTGGCCGCCGACGGCGTGGTGCTGGCGAGTTCAATCAGGTAGGCACCATCGCCAACCATGTCCAACTTGCCCTGCGACTCGAACCATTCACCCAGGGTCACCGCATCGAACGGACGATCGCGCTCGGACAGCTCGCGGATCGCGCGGTAGATCAGCTGGTGGTCACGCCGGTAGAAGTCCTTGTCGGTCAGCGCCTCGTTGACCCGATCGTAGGCCTCGGGCGCCAGCATCAGGCCGCCAAGCACGGCCTGCTCGGCTTCCACCGAATGAGGGGGCACGCGCAAGGCGTCGATGCGCTGATCGCTGCGATCGGAGCGGTCATTGCGGTCACCGCGGTCGCGGTCGGAACGGAAACCAGTACGGGCGGACATGAAAAGCGTTATTCCTGCAATAAGGCCGTGCGGCCATGGTAGGTGGGCATTGCCCACCGGGATACGTACAAGTCTGTGGATAACCTGTCCACAACCCAAGCCTGCGTGGGCGTGGGGTTGGGCTGGCATACAGAAACAAGCACCCGACGCCATTGCAGCGCCGGGGGCGGATTATCGCATGAGCAGCATCTGCACCGCCCTGCCAGCGGTACCCTCAGGCTTGGTGCTGGCGCTCGATCCAAGTCAGGAATTTGTCGACAAAGCCCTGCAGGAACTGACGGGTGCCATCGTTGCTGATGCTGCCATCGGCTTCGATCAGCCCGTCCTTGAAGTGCAGGAAGGCCTCCGGCTGCGGCATCACCGCCAGATCGACGAACACCAGCACATTGCGCAGATGCTGCTGGGCCAAGGCGCTGCCGATGGCACCGATGGAGCTGCCAACCACCGCTGCCGGTTTGCCGGCAAAGGCGTTGTCGCCGTAGGGGCGCGAGGCAGTGTCGATAGCGTTTTTCAGCACACCGGGAATCGAACGGTTGTATTCAGGAGTGACGAAGAGCACTGCGTCAGCGGCGCGCACCTGGTTCTTCATGCGCGTGCCCTGCGCCGGGAACTGGCTATCGTGATCCTGGTTGTAGAGCGGGATGTCGCCGATATGGATGTAGTCAAACTTGACCCGATCACCCCCCAGCTTCTCCAACGCCAGCGCCAGCCGCCGGTTGATCGATTCCTTGCGCAGACTGCCGACGAAAACCGCGATCTTGTACTGGCTCATGACCACCTCGCTCCGTAGGAAAGCCACAGGCTAGCCAGCATGGGCTTCGCAACAGGTGAAGGCAACGCCCTGGCAAACTACCCGCGCAGGAAAGGCCGCATCAAAGACGCAGACGGCCGGTAATCCCGCCGTACGCCAGCCTCACGGTATCGAAGCCATACTTCGACTCCAGCCGCTTGATGATGAAATGTCCGCGTGCCATGTCCTGGTAATAGGCGGTGAACATGGTGTTCAAGGTGGCGCCAGCCACCGCACCGATCACCGGTACCGCCTGCGCGACAAACTTCTCCGACACCACCACACCAAAACGGGCAGCGATTTTCTCGACGATCCTGGCCAGCCACTTGCCGGCTTCCTTGGGGCCAAGCCCGAGCAGCACACCGTGGCTGCCACTGATCGCGCTGCCGGCCAGCTCTGCAGACAAGTGCCGCATTACCTCGGTGGTGAAGCCACGCGCCAGGTAATAGCCGGTCTCGCTGGCATCGTCCTGGCCGGAATTGCCGCCCAGCGCGAACACTTCCAGACACGCCTGCCTGGTCGCCATCTCGTTCAGATCGAAACCTTCGCTGCGGGCGACATCGGCGACCGCGCGCATGATGATGGTGGTCGACAGCGGCAACTCGATCGCCAGTGCTGGCAGGCCACCTGCCCCACCCAACGCGCCAGAAGCCGCCGCCGCCAGCTTGTGCAGGCGTGGTGATGCAGGCTTGCCGGGTTGCTTGTTATCCATCGTCCACAGCGCCGTCTGCGCGGCCTTGTACAAGGCCGCTTCGGTGACGCCCTGGATGCGCGAAGACACCGCCGTGGGCAGCTTGCGCACCGCGAATTCCAATGGCCCGCCGATCAGGTTGGCCATCTTGGCGGTGAGCGTGGGCGACTCCAGCAAGCCCACCGCCCGCTCCAGATCAGCCAGATCCTGCGCGTTGTCCTGCAGACGAGGAACCAGATCGCTCATGCTGTTCAGCCGACTTCCGGCAAACCCGCCAGCACGCCCATGAACTGCCGGTAGTGACGCAGCTCGGCGATGGAATCGTGCACGTCACTCAGTGCGGTGTGGCTGGACGTCTTGGTAACCCCGGCAGCCACCGCAGGCGACCAGCGCTTGGACAATTCCTTGATCGTCGATACATCGAGGTTGCGGTAATGGAAGTACTTCTCCAGCCGCGGCATCTGCCGGTGCAGGAAGCGCCGATCCTGGCAGATCGAGTTGCCGCACATCGGCGAGGCACCGGCCTTGATCCAGTCCTGCAGGAAGGCGATGGTCTTGGCTTCGGCCTGGCCCAGCGTGGTGGTGCTGTCCAGCACGCGCTGCCACAGGCCCGAGCGCTGATGCTGGTTGCGGTTCCACTCATCCATCGCTTCCAGCGTGGCCAGGGAATGATTGATGGCGTACTCAGGACCTTCGGCCAACACATTGAGTTGGCCATCGGTGACGACGGTTGCGATCTCGATGATGGAGTCGTTGTCCGTATCCAGACCGGTCATCTCCAGATCAATCCAGATCAACCGATCATTGCCTGCGCTGCTGTCCGCCATGTGCTGCCTCGTGCTTGGGGCCGGCGATCAAGCGCCGCACGGCCGGAATATCGAAGCACACATGATACCCCTGCCGAAGGTAGGGGCTGCGTCAAAGGTCGTCAGGGGTCAGCAGCGGGCGGCCGCGCTTGGCCCGGAAGTAATTGGTCAGGCGCAGGCTGGCCTCCTGCGCCAGCACCCCGCCCTGCACCTGCACGCGATGGTTGTGGCGTGGGTCGGTGAGCAGATCGAATACGCTGCCGCAGGCGCCGGTCTTGGGATCGGTGGCGGCAAACACCACCCGCGCGATCCGCGCATGCACCAAGGCCATCGCGCACATCGCGCAGGGCTCCAGCGTGACATACAAGGTACTGCCAACCAATCGATGATTGCCCAACGCCTTGCCCGCCTGGCGCATGGCCACGATCTCGGCATGCGCACTGGGGTCATGATTGGCAATATTGAGGTTCCAGCCCTCGCCCAGTAGCGTGCCATCGGCACCGACCAGAACCGCGCCCACCGGAATCTCGTCGAACTCGCGCTGCGCGCGATCAGCCAAGGCCAAGGCGTGACGCATCCAATGCGTATCGGCTGCCGCTTCGGTGCTGTCGTTGGCTGGACCGTCCGTCATAAGCGACCACCGGACGCGACCCACGAGCCGCCAGGACAGGCCTGGCACAGCAACCGTACCGCAGCAGGCACGCTGCGCGCCTCAGAAAACATGGATACAACTCCGACAACCAGGGCCAGGCCCGACCCGGTCATTTTACGTCAAGCCGCGCCCACTACGTCCTGCAACCGCCCCGCGACCTGATCGGGATCGGGGACAAAACCGCCCTACTGCGCGGTTGCCGCAGCTGCCTCGGGCATGCCAGTGGCAGCGTCCGCTGCGAGCGAATAGACGTAGCTTTCGTCATAGAGCCGCACTTCCAGCTTGTCGCGCCCCTTACGTTCAACCGTATAGATGCTGCCCTCCCAACCTCCGCTGATGGCGGTGATGGGATCAATATCGCCAAGCCGGCTGGCATCGATGCGCAGCACCACTTTGTCCTTCTCATAGGACGGCAGCACCTTGCTGAAGTAGGTCGCGTACTGGCCAGAGCTCATCGCCCCTGATGAACTGGAGCTTGGGTGTGCCACAAGAAAGGCGAAGTTTTTGTCGAAATCAATACCTGACACAACAATCGGAGCTTCATCTCTACGACTGAAGGAAGATGCCCCCATTGCCTCGATGGCGTCGGTGCTGGCGATAGGGAAGAACTCGATATCGCTGTAACCCGGCAACTCCGCCTGCCCTTCAACTCCAAGCCCCGTACCCTGGAGCAGGTTGGATATGGCTTGTGCGCTGCTTAGCGTCGGGCGCATGTTTACCCGGAACTTGCTGGTTGCCTCCAGCTCCGCCGCCTTGCCGGCAAGGGACACGTTGCCCTCTTGGTCACAGCCAACGAGCAGGAGCAGCGAGAAGATGCCGCCGACGACAAAACGAAGAAAAGGCTGATGCATGACGTACGTCCTGTACGAGACTGCGAAGCGCGCAGCGGACCCACGATCATGCAAGTAGTTTACTTGCCTGTATGTAGGAAAATGCCCAATATGGGATCGCAGAATGCGTAGGCACCCCCAAGTCTCACCGCTGGTCCCCAGCACCAATCACGGCAGATCTAGGGCCTGTTATCGGACTCACGCTGCTGCACCGACACCCGGTTCCTACCGCCGCGCTTGGATGCGTACAGCATTTCATCGGCAGCCTTCAGTACGGCGTGGATCTCGAAACTGCTCTGCGGCCAATTGGCCACACCCAGCGAAATCGTGATCGCGCCGACCTTGGCAAGCTTCATTTCCTCCACCGCCACGCGCAGACGCTCGGCTACCTGCGTCGCCGTCACCGGAGTGGTGGATGGCAGCAGAATCAGGAACTCCTCGCCACCGACACGCAGCGGCACGTCATAGGCGCGGCAGGCCTCACGCATGCGCTGGGAAAGCTGCTGCAGGACCACGTCGCCGACAGCGTGGCCGTAGCTGTCGTTGACCCTTTTGAAGTGATCGATATCGATCGAGATGACCGAGAACGTATTGCCCTGACTCTCGAAGTTCGCCAGCGCTTCATCCAAGCGGCGCCGGTTGCCCAGCTTGGTCAGCGGATCGGTGGTGGTGTCCTCGCGCAGCTTGCTGAAGCTCTTGTGGATCGCATCAACGCCGATCAGCAAGGCCTTCTTTAGCTCGCGCGACTCGAAGTACCAGGATTTCACCGAACGAATGTCCTTGGCCGAGGACGGGTCTTCCATATTGCGCGCACCATCTGCCAACAAGCGCAGCGGACGCGAGATCAGTCGCGCGCTCCACAGAACCAGGATCAAGGTCAGGATCGTCGCTGGCAGCGCTCTGTACAGCGTGCTCTGCATCAGCTGGGTCAACGGTGCAAGCGTGACCTCTTCAGGGCGTTGGGCGACGATGCCCCAGCCGGTCGAGGCTACCGGCGCGTAGCCAGCCAGCATTTTCACGCCTTGCGAGTTGACCGCATGCCCTTTGCCCGCCTGCCCCGAGGCCACGCGGTCGACCACGACGTTCTTCTCGACAAAATCACCGATCCGGCCCGGATTGGGGTGATAGATGATGCGTTTTTGCTTATCAACCACGAACAGGTAGGAACCGTCCACATAGAAGTGCTGGCCGAGCAGACGGTCGAGGATGTTTTCCTTCTGCAGATAGATCGCACCACCGACCGCGCCCAGATAGCTGCCGGACGCGGACACGATCGGATGATTGATGAAGACGATGAAGTTACCTGTCGCCGACTGATACGGCGCACTGATCAACGGCTGCTTCTCACGCAAGGCGGTCTTCACCGCCTCGCTGTTGAGCACCCGCCCTTGCAGACCCATGGTTTCAGGCGAGGTCGCCAACACCTTGCCGCTCGCGTCGAAGATGGTGATGGAGTTGAAGCTCTTGCTCATCATGCGCAGGCGCGCAGCTTCTTCCCCCAACTGGGAGACGTCGTCCATTTGCGTGGCAAGCAGTTGCGCGGTGTAGGCCAGCTGCAGCTGGGACGCCTGCAGGAAGTCCTCGGTGCTCTTGGCCAGCTTGTTGGCGTAGGCGTA
Source organism: Stenotrophomonas sp. STEN083 (assembly GCF_056759195.1). Classification (NCBI taxonomy): domain Bacteria; kingdom Pseudomonadati; phylum Pseudomonadota; class Gammaproteobacteria; order Lysobacterales; family Lysobacteraceae; genus Stenotrophomonas; species Stenotrophomonas sp. STEN083. The sequence continues at coordinate 19,539 of NZ_JBRRCU010000069.1, forward strand.
GTTGCCGTCCAGCGTGGTATCCACCAGCTGCTGACGCTGCACGGTGTAGCCTGCATAGAACGTATTGGCGAACGGCACCAGTGCTCCGATCAACGTGAGCACCAAAATAAGTTTTCGTAAATCCATGAATCCCAACGCGGACGCTTGAAGGTGTTGCCGCGACGAGCCCATGCCTGCCCGGGCGCGCAGCTCCCCCAAGCTGTATCCATTTTACCAGCGTAACTGTCCTGATTGACCGATACCGGTGTCATTCCGCTACGATCAACTGCGCAGACATCTTGCCTTCGCACACAAAAAAGCCGCTGGCGTCAGCGGCTTTTTTGAATATCTGGCGGGCAAAGTGGGATTCGAACCCACGGAAGGTTTGACCCTTCGCCGGTTTTCAAGACCGGTGCCTTAAACCGCTCGGCCATCTGCCCTTAACGTACTACTACCCCGGATAAGGTTCCGGGGCGCGCATTCTCGCATGCCTGCGGGCTTTTTTGTTCAACCCGCTTCGATTGCCAGCGAACCGGCCATCGAGGCGCGGATCTTCTCCTTGGCCCGCTCGCAGGCGCCGCCACAATGCAAACGCGAGGCTTCCAGCTCGGTCGGCAGGTGTTCGGCCAGGAAGTCGATGAACACCCGCACCGCCGGCAACAGCCCGCGTCGCGAGGCAAACACCGCATGGCAGATGCCCTGCGGCAGCGACCAGTCCGGCAACACCACTTCCAGCTCGCCGTTGCGCACGGCTTCGGCGCAGACGGTTTCCGGCAGCATGGTGATGCCGAAGCCATCCTTGACCATGGCCTGCAACAAGGGGAAATCGAAACCGGCGACGCGCGGCTGCAGCTCAACCCGACGCACTTCGCCGCCTGGACCGTGCAGTTCCCAGCGCTGGCGCGCTTCGTCTTCACTGATGCTCAAGGTGACGTGATTGCCCAGGTCTTCCGGCGAAGCCGGCCGCCCTGCCCGATCCAGATACGCGGGGCTGGCAACCAGCAACTCCTGAACCTGGCCGAAGCTGCGCATCACCAGGCTGCCGTCGTCGTCCAGGCGCGAGCGCACCCGCAGGGCCACGTCATAACCTTCATTGATGATGTCGACACGGCGATTGCTGATGTTCAGCTGCAGCCGCACTTTCGGGTACTGCTCGAGGAACTTGGGCAGCAGCTTGGGCAGTTGCATCTGCGCCAGCGACACCGGCACGCTGGCACGCACCAGCCCACGCGGCTCGGCACTGAGCCTGTCCACGACTTCGCGCGCAGCCTGCGCTTCGGCAAGCATGGTCTGCGCATGCCGATGCACGCTGGTACCAACGTCGGTGACCGCAAAGCGGCGCGTAGAACGTTGCAGCAAGCGCACTCCAAGATCGGTCTCAAGCTGGCTGATGCGCCGGCTGAGACGTGATTTCGGGATGCCCAGCGCCCGCTCGGCGGCAGCAAAGCCGCCATGGTCGACCACCATGGCGAAGTAGTAGAGGTCGTTGAGGTCCTGCATGGATTGAGCCCATCATTGGAACGAACCGGTAAATTTAATCACCTTTGTCCTGTATTTACAAATCAGGCCACAAACAGTCCTGATTGGAGGTTCAGGCTGTTGGTTGCCGGGCCATGGCGGCGGCCATTCATCTTTGAAGGCCAACGGGCCCGGGGCGCCATCCTTTTGTAGGAGCGGCGTGAGCCGCGAAGCTGGCGATCCGTATGGTCGACGGTTTTCGTGCAATTTCAGCGCTGCCGGCGTATGGGGGCGGGCCCCCCCCCCGCAAAACCACGCGCCGTCACCGGGGGGGTGGGGGGCGGCGGTTGGGGGGAACACGACCCCCCCCCGCCCGCGCCC
>NZ_JBRRCU010000070.1:0-20136 GCF_056759195.1 Stenotrophomonas sp. STEN083
TTTGGGTTGGTGTTTCTCCTCCGCCCCGCCCCCCCGCCTCGCGCGCCGGCGGCCGCTCCCCGCCCCTGCGCGTCCAGCCCCCCGCACTACAGGTGAATCGTTTGCCGAGCGGACGGATCAGAGGGCGTCGAGGTCGCCCAGGGCCCGGATCAGCCGCCGGGCGCGCTTGTCGGGCCGGTGTTCGGGGGCCTGGTATCCGGTACGCTCGGCGGCACGGCGCAGCTGCAGCTCGTGACGCGCCTGCTTCGAGGCCGCCGATTCTTCGTACATGGCCTGCGCTACCGGCGCCGAACCGCGTTTGTCACTCAGACCGCGCACCGCGATCTCGAAGATCTCATCGCCACGCTGCACCCGCAGCGCATCGCCCACGCGGATCGCGCGCGAGGATTTGGGGCGCTGTCCTTCCACATCCACCTTGCCGGTTTCGACCGCCTGTTTGGCCAGGCTGCGGGTCTTGAAGAAACGTGCAGCCCACAGCCACACATCAAGACGAATGCTTGCTACCACTACGACTTCACCACTCATCGCGTTGCCATGACTCCTGTGTAAGCCTTCAACCGGTGATACCTGACGCCGGCACCCTCACCTGCAAGATGCTAGTGTGCCAGCCCACATCCCGACAGCATTGCCCATGTCGAAAACCAAGCAAACCCGCTCGCTGACCGAGGGCCCTATCGGCACCAGCCTGCTGATGTTCGCGCTCCCCATTCTGGCTGGCAACATCGCACAGTCGCTGAACGGGTCGGTCAATGCCATCTGGGTGGGCAAGTTCCTCGGCGAGGCGGCGCTGACCGCCACCGCCAACGCCAACAACATCATGTTCTTCCTGATCGGCTCGGTGTTCGGCATTGGCATGGCCGCCACCATCCTGATCGGCCAGTCCATCGGCGCCAAGGACCTGCCGCAGGCGCGGCGGGTGATGGGCACCAGCGCCACCTTCTTCATCAGCCTGTCTGCGGTCATCGCGGTGCTGGGCTGGTTCCTGTCGCACCGCTTGCTGCTGGCGATGGGCACACCGGCCGAGTCGTTGCCGATGGCCGATGCCTATCTGAAGGTGATCTTTCTGGCGATGCCGCTGCTGTACGCGTTTGCCTTCATCACCGCCGCCTTGCGCGGTGCCGGCGATGCGCGTACACCGTTCCGCTTCCTGCTGCTGGCGGTGCTGCTGGATATCGCCTTCAACCCGCTGCTGATCTTCGGCGTCGGTCCGTTCCCGGAACTCGGTATCGCCGGCGCAGCCTGGGCCACGTTCTTCTCGCAGGCCTTGGCGCTGGCCGGCTTGATGCTCTATCTGCGCAACAAGCGGCACATGCTGTGGCTTGGCCGCAAGGATATCGGCCTGCTGAAGATCGACACCGTCATCCTCAAGGCGCTGGTGGTCAAGGGCGTGCCGATGGGCCTGCAGATGATCCTGATCTCGCTGGCGATGATCATGATGATCAGCATGGTCAATGGCTATGGTGTGGAAACCGCCTCTGCTTACGGCGCCGCCATGCAGCTGTGGACCTATGTGCAGATGCCGGCCATGGCGATCGGTGCAGCCTGCTCGACGATGGCCGCGCAGAATGTGGGCGCCGGCCTTTGGCCGCGGGTGGAGGCTACTGCGCGTACCGGTGTGCTGTTCAACTTCCTGCTGACTGGCGCCTTGATTGCGCCGATCATCCTGTTTGATCGCAGCACCTTGGCGTTGTTCCTGCCCGCTGCCAGCGAGGCGCTGGAGATCGGCCGCCACCTGAATCACATCGCGGTGTGGTCGTTCCTGTTCTTCGGCGTCAACTTCGTGCTGTCCGGCGTGGTTCGTTCCACCGGTGCGGTACTGCCACCGCTGTTGATCCTGGCAATCGGCATGTGGGGCATCCGCGTGCCGTTCGCACTGTGGCTGCAGCCGCACTTTGGCGCCGATGCGATCTGGTGGAGCTTCCCGATCAGCGCGCTGTGCTCGATGCTGATGATCATGGCCTATTACCGCTGGGGCAATTGGCGCAGCGCCAGCATCCTCGACAAGCCGGCGCAGGCCACCCCGGCGGAGGTGCCGGCGACGCCGCCGTCGCCGGTGGCGGATCCTGACGTGGAATTGGAGCGCTAGACCGCGTTGTGGGAGCGGCGTCAGCCGCGAAGCTGGTATTGCCGGAAGGCCGAAGAGCTCAACCCCTCCCCAACCCTCCCCTTGGCCTGCGGCCAAAGGGAGGGAGCTGAACGACGTGTATTACCGAGCCATGCTCGGCAGCGGCATTACCGGTGACGCCTCATGCCGAGCATGGCTCGGCACTACAGGTGCTGCTGATCAATAACTGCCGTCAAAGGCGAAGATCGGCTTGCGCTGCTGCCACAGGCCCTTGGTGAAGTCCGGGAACTCCAGGGTCTGGAAGCTGTTGGCAATCGACTGCTCGGACAAGGGGGTGATCGCACTCCAGGTCACGGCATCGTAGATGTCGATCGGCATCGGTGCCTTGGCCTTCAATGCCTCGACAAACGCGTGGATCACGAACCAGTCCATGCCGCCGTGACCAGCACTGGCGGCGGTATCGGCATGCTGCTTCCACAGCGGGTGCTCGTACTGGTCCTGATAGGTCTTGAACTCTTCCCACTGGTGCGGCGGGCTGCGGCCTTCGATATGGATGCCGTGGTTGACGTCCATCCACAGACCCTTGGTGCCTTGCACGCGGAAGCCCATCGAGTACGGGCGCGGCAACGAGGTGTCGTGCTGCAGCAGGATGGTCTCGCCGTTCTCGCAGGCCAACGTGGTGGTGACGATGTCGCCGAGTTTGAACTTGACCTTGGTGCTGGGATGGGTAGTGCCACCGCTCTTGGCCACGGTGTACTCATGCAGGCCCCGTGCCTTGCTGGCGAAGGCATTGATATGGGTGAAACGATTGCCGCGATTGATGCCGGTATACATCGCGCACGGACCGATGCCGTGGCTGGGGTACAACTCGCCATTGCGCTGTACCGAGTGTTCGGTGCGCCAGCGTGCTTCCGACCAGCCCTTGGCGCCGAACTCCACGCCGCTGTCGTAGGGATGCTCCGGCGTGCCGTCGTTGAACTTCACCCCACGCAGGTCGTGCTGATAACCGCCCTGCAGGTGAACCAGTTCACCGAACAGGCCTTGACGCACCATCTGCAGCGCAGCCATCACGTCACGGCGATAGCAGACGTTCTCCAGCAGCATGTACGGGGTACCCGTGCTGAGCTGGGTATTGAGCACATCCCAATGGTCCTGCAGGGTAATGCCGGCGACCACTTCGCAGCCCACCGCGACCTTGGCCTGCATCGCGGCAATCGCCATCGGGGCATGCAGCTCCCACGGGGTGGCGATGACTACGCCGTCCAGGCCACGCTGCTCCAGCAGGCGCTTCCAGGCATTCTGGTCGCGGTCGGCGCCGTAGGCCTGCGGTGCTGGCTTGCCGGCCTTGGCCACCATGTCCATCGCGCGGCCGAGCATGATTGGCTCGATGTCGCACACGGCAACCACTTCGACGTCGTCGCGGCGCACCAGTTCCTTCAGCAATACCAGACCGCGCATGCCGGTGCCGATCACGCCCAGACGCACCTTGCGCCCGCGTGCCCAGGCGGGCGTTTCCGGCAGCAGGCTGGTGGCGGCCAGGGCCGCGCTGGCCATGATGAATTCCCTACGCTTCATTGTGTTTCCTCTTTCATGGGTCGTGCCGGTGATGGCAGGCATGCCACGACCGTGCTGACGGTGTCACTGTCTTGCCCCTCATGCAATGCATGAGGGGCAAGCGCTGCTGCGGTGGATCAGAACTTGTAGGTGGCGGTCACGCTGTAGATGCGACCAAAGTTGTTGGCATAGCCGGAGAAGTTCATCCAGTCGTTCGGATCGTAGAACGGAAGGCGGTTGAACAGGTTTTTGACGGTCACGCCGACGCTCAACTTCTCGATCGGACGCCAGTTCACGCTCAGGTTTGCGGTCCACCACGCCGGTGCGCCGCCGCAATGGCCGGGGGCCAGGTCGAGGAAGCTGCCGGTGCAGGTCTGCGCATTGTTGTCCTGCGCGTCGATGCGGTCGTAGGCCCACTTGGTGCCGCCGACGTAGTTGACGTAGAAGCCGGTATCCCAGTTGCCATACGTCCAGTTGGTGTTGAACGTAGCGCGCACCTTCGGGTTGTTGTAGTAGCCAACCAGGTTGCCGTAGTACCAGCCGTCACCGTTGTCGGAGTTGTACATGTTGCGGTTGGCGATGGTAGCTGCCACACCGATGTTCAGGCGGCCCCATTCACCCAGGTCGAAGCGGCTGCGCAGATCCACGTCGAAGCCGTCGATCAGGGTGCGGCCACGGTTGCTGTACTGGCCGATCACGCTGGCGACGTTGCCGATGCTATAGCCCGGCAAGGTGCCCGGACAGGTCACGCCGCTGGCCGGGTCATTGCACATGGCGGCCAGGGCCGCGAGGTTGGACCGGTCGGACTCGGTGATCGGGAAGCGGGTCATCGAATCGATGTCTTCTTCCTTGCTGTAGTCCGGTGCAACGATTTCATCGCGGCGGTACACGAACCAGTAGTCCGCCGACACCGACAGCCAATCGGTCGGCTCCAGCACGACGCCCAGCGTGGCGATCTTCGCCTTCTCCGGCTTCAGGTCCTGGTTGGGCTGGGTCATGCGCGCCACGTTGCGGCTGCAATCGCTGTTCCACAGGCTGTTGCCCAGATCCTTGTCGACGACGCGGTTGGACTGGCGCAGCAGGCCAGCGATCGCATTGGTTTCCGCACAACGGACTTCATCACGGTAGCCGCCGATCTGTGCGTACACGCCACCGCTGCCGGCCTCGGCCAGACTGGGTGCTCGGAAGCCTTCCGAATAGGTACCACGCAGCATCAACTGCGGCAGCGCCTGGTATTTCAGGCCGATCTTCGGCGCGGCGTTGGCGCTGAAGCCCGGGTACTTGTCCAGGCGCAGTGCCAGGTCCATTTCAAGCTTTTCAGTCAGCGGCACCACCGCTTCGGAGAACAGCGCGTAGGTGTTGCGCTTGCCGTCGAACCACGAGCCACCCTGCTGGGTGATCAGGCCGTTGGCGGCATCCGGGTTGCCCGGCGTGTAGAAGGTTTCGCGGGTTGCATTGAAGCCGAACGCCGCGCGCACTTCGCCGGCCGGCATGTTGAACAGCGGGCCTTCGATCTTGCCGTCCAGGGTGTGCAGGCGGGTCCAGGACTCGATGTCAAAGGTCGGGAAGGCTTCGCGGATCAGCGCCGCGTTGGCTTCACTGATCTCGCCGAACTTGTAGGCCGGATGATCGGAAATGATGACGCGGCCGGTACCCGGATCGATGGTGTACGGACCGAACGCCTTCTCGAAGCCCTTCAGGTTGACGTTGGTGGTCTGGTAGGTGACCGAGTGCGAGCCTGCGGTGGCGAACGCGGTTTCCCAGTTCCAGTCGCCGGCAGCACCACGCAGACCTGCCACCACACGGTAGCTGTCGTCGGTATTGCGCTGACCGAAGTGGCCACCACCGACGTCCTGCAGCAGGTAACCCAAACCGACCACACCGCCATTCATCGCCTTCAACTCCGGGCTGGCGTGGTTGTATTCGTTGTTCGGGCCGAGCCACGGGGTCAGGAACTGGTTGACCGTATTGCCGGTGTTGCGCGAGAACCAGCTCTGTGGATTGCCGGTGGTGGTGCCGTAAGCACGCGGCGTACCGCCATTGGCGTGCAGGTCGATGTCGGTGTAGGTGACTTCGGCGAACGCCTCGGTGCTGTCATTGAGCTGGTAATGACCATTGACGTAGGCGGTGACGCGTTTGGAATCGGCGCCCCCGTTGATCTGCCGGTTCATCCAGGTCTGCCAGATGCAGCGCGTACCACTGCTGACCTGCAGCACGTTGTTGCAGCCCGGTGCAGCCTCATCCTTGCGCACGCCGGTGACCGGATCGATGGCGTAGTAATAACCGGGGTTGAACACGCCCGGCGCGCTGCCGGTGTCCAAGCGCAGATTCTTGATGTAGTCCGGGTTGTTGACGTAGAACTGGCCCGGGTGCTTGAGGTACCACTCGCTGTCAGGAATGCCGTCGCGCTCATACAGATTGACGCTGGCATAGACGTTGTAGCCGTCCTCGGCCATGTCGCCGAAGCCGCCAGTGACGCTGGCCTGCTTCTCGCCGAAGGAATCAAAGCGTGAGGCGGTATCCCAGGTGCCACTGACTTCGAGGCCTTGGTAGCTGCGCTTGGTGATGACGTTGATGACGCCGGCCACTGCATCGGTGCCGTACACGGCCGAGGCGCCATCGGTCAGCACTTCCATGCGTTCGATGACGGCGGCGGGAATGGCATCGATGTTGACGAACTGGGTCTGGAAGCCTGCCGGTGCGCCGTAATACGACAGGCGACGGCCGTTCAACAGCACCAGCGTGCCCTGTGCGCCGAGACCACGCAGGTTGGCCTGCGAAGCGCCATCGGAACCGGTGAACAGCGACTTGGAATCAACCTGGCCCGGACGCGCTGCCGGCAGGTTGTCGAGCACCTGCAACAGCGTGCGCGCGCCCATGTTCTCGATGTCCTGCTTGCTGATCACCTGCACCGGCGATGCGGTTTCCACATCGGTGCGGCGGATGTTGGAACCGGTGACCTCGATGCGGGACAACTCGGTGGTCTTGTCCTTTTCCTTCTCAGCCTTGTCCTGCGCGAACGCGGGTGCGGCGATGGCGAACAACACGCTGGCGACAGCCAACGATAGTGGAGCTTGCAAACAGCGTTTGGCACTGCGGTTGGCTGGCAACATCGGGGTTCTCTCCTGGCAAGGGCACGCAAAAAAAACAGCAGTTGGCGGGCAAAGCGATCCCATGCCACGGTTCTTGGACCGTAGCCGGGGGTAATCCGGTGGGAGGAGCGGTGTTACGGGTGGGTCATGGGGCGAGGATGTCGGCGGAATCGCCCTCCTCGCCGATCAGTACGGCATTGGCCCAGTTGGCGCAGACCTGGGACGGTTGGCTACCCTGCGCGCCCAAGGTGCGCAGACTCAATCTGGACAGACCACGGATGTCGAGCTCGGGCTTGACCACGCCCGGTGCTTTCACAAAACCGCTGTCATAGAGCAGGCGGTCATCGCCCCAGACCTGGAACTGCAGACCACCGGCCTGACGGCATTGATCATCGACGCCGAGGTCGGCACGCAATGTTTTCCAATGACCCTTCAAACTCATGTCGATGCGGCTTTGCGCGCCGACGCCGAGGCCGCGGCGGAACTGCAGGCCGTTCATGCGCATCGGCACCGCGGCAGCGAACGAACGGTCGGCATGCACCTGGGCGGCCAACACGGCCGGCAGCGGCAGCTGGGAGAGGTATTGCTGCCGCGCCGGCCGCTCGGCCGTTTGCTGCTCGAGGATGTGGAAGGTGGACAGTGCAATCGGGCCAACATCGCGCGGCTGCAGTGCATCCACCGCACGCGCGGTGCCCTGCGCTGCGGTCACCATCGGATCGGCGTCACCTGCGCCGTCGCCATCCGGGTTCTGCACGCTGAGCACGCGGAAGCGCAGCAGACGGCCGGCATGGGCCGGGAAATCGATGCGCTGCAGTTCCTGCTTCAGCTGCAGGTGACCCGTAGCAATCGGCTTGCCCCACTCACCATTGCTGTCGGCCATGTAGATTTCGTAATCACGTACCTGACCATGCTTCCAGTGCTGGTCATTGCGCGGCGCCAGTTCGATGCCGTCGATCAGCTTGCGCTCGCCAAAGCCCACCACCCACTCATGGGCACCGGTGCGGATGGCCTGGTTGCGCACGCTGCGGAACCACGTCGCCGGATCGTCGTCGAAGGCATTTTCCAGCGGATGACCGGGTTCTTCTGCCGGGCGGTTGACCACCAGCAGGCTGTCGGACGGCAGCGCGCGGCCCAGCTCCGGTGCGTTCGGGAAAGCGTCGTCAGCCAGTGCCGTGGCGGCCGGGAAATCCAGCTGCAGTTTCAGCGGCGCACGGATGTCCTGCGTCGCGGTACGCACATGCAAGGTGCCCTTGCGCTCCTTGTCATCGAAGTACCAGCCCTCGCTGGCTGCCTGCAATGCAGCCGCGTCGGCCAGCTTGGGCAGCGCGCGGCCATCCAGCTGCACCGCTGTCGGTGCGCTGCGATTCAACACGCGCAGGCCGTAACGACGCTGCGCCAACTGGCCTTGATACTCACCCTGCACCGGGGCGATCTCGACCTGCACCGGGCCACTACCCTTCGCTGGTGCCTGCACACGAATCTGCTGCGTGCTGGACTCGCCCTTCTGGTAACGGCGGGTGCTGCCATCGTCTTCGTACAAGATGTAGCTGGATTCGCCCTGCGGATACAGATCGAAGGTCACTTCATCCAGCGGCTTTTCGCCGTCGAACAACATCTCCGGGTACATCGGCAGGATCGCACCGGCACGCACGAATACCGGCAAAGTCGCCAGTTCAACCGGACGGTCGAGCTGCTTGCCTGCGGCACCGGCCTGGAGATGGCGGCCATCCCAATAGTCGTACCAGCCACCGGCAGGCAGATGGATATCGCGGCGCCAGCCACGGCTCGCCGCCTGGCTGCGGTAAACCGGCGCGACCAGCAGATCGCGGCCAAGCAGGAACTGGTATTTGTAGGTTTCGTCCTGCGCGTGCGGGTCCTGCGGGTTGTCCCACATCAGCCCGCGCACCGGCGGCGCACCGCTTTGTGCAGCGTCGTGCACCAGCCCGTACATATACGGGGTGAGGCGCATTTTCAGCTTGAGGTAGTCGCGGTTGATCGAACGGTAGGGCTCATCGAAGGCCCAGGGATGCTTGCGCGCGTTCGACGACCATCCGGACATGCCCATCAACACCGGAGTGAAGGTCTTCCACTGCAGGTCGCGGGTGAAGGTTTCGGCGCTGCCGCCGAAGATCGCATCGACGTCGCCGCTGGCATAGGCCATGCCAGACAGGCCCGAACCCACCAGGGTCGGCACGTGCCAGCGGATGTAGTCCCAGCTGCTGCTCTGGTCACCGGTCCATGCAACCGCATAACGCTGGATGCCGGCCCAACCCATCACCGTCCACAGGAACGGACGCGAGTCGGAGTTGTTGAGGATGCCGTCGAAAGCCTGGCGGTTGGCATCCATCGCGAACTGATAGCCCTGACCGGTCCAGGCCACGTCCAGCTTCTGCACGCGGCTGCCGGCCTTGCCGACTTCCCAGGCAATCTTGTCGACGCCGTTCTCGGTCCACAGGCCGGTCTTGAAGCCGTATTTGGCCAGACCCTGCACAGTTTCCGGCAGCTGTTTGTAGCCACAGCCGTAGCCGTCGTTGGGCAGGATCCAACCTCCGGGCATATCGTTTTCGCGGTACTTGGCGGCAACGCTGTTGACCACGTCGATGGTGGTGCCAGTGGGGCCATCGCTCCAGCCTTCGGGCACGCTGCCGGGCTTCTTGATGTTGTCGCCGTCGTTGTAGCAGTCGGCATCGCCGTAGGACAGCGCCCAGCGCGCGACCATGTTCGGGCGGCCGGTCAGCTGGGTGTAGCGTTCCAGCAACCGCTGCAGATCATTGCCGACGAAGTAATAGGCGTCGAAGCGATCTTCGCGATGCAGCAGCGTGGCCTGGTCCGGCTGGCGCAGGTCATAGCTGCCGTCGCTCCAGGTATTGCGCAACATGCCCCAGCCGCGTGAGCTGAGCAGCATCGGCGCCGGGCTCGGGCGGTCGCCCTCTTCCCAGCCACCGGAATAGGAAACCTCCAGCTCGCGGCCCTTGAACTGGAAACGGCCGTTCTGCTGGCCGCCACCGTAGAAGGCTTCATCGGCCTGCGAGGACAGCACCTGCACGCTCTGCTCGGCGCTCAGATCCAGCGGCTGCTGTTCCTGCCATAGCGATACCGGCTTGCCGGCGTCCAGACGCTCCAGGCGCAGCTGCAGGGGCTGCCGCTGTACATGCAGGACCAGCGCCGGGGTACGCACGCGGATTTCCTGCGCGTCTTCCTCCAGCTGCGCCTGCACCTGCTGCACGGGCTGCGGCAACACGATGGGCGCGGCCTTGTCGCCAGCGCCGGTCAGCTTGCCGTTGCGGCCGGCCTGCACATGCACGATGTCGTTGGCCAACACCTCGATGCGCAGGGTGCTGCCGGTATCACTGCGTACGTCCCAGGCACGCACGCCGTCGCGGCCATCACTGGCGGTGACGGAGCGCAGATTGCCGATGGGCTCGGCCTGTGCGGTCACTGCCGGCAACAACAGGGCCGAAAGCAGCGCCAGCAGCAGCGGCGATTGACGAACGCAGTGTTCCACCTTGCCTCCAACCCGTTCAACGGGCGTTTCGAAACCGAGTGCGCCGACTCTAGGGCAGGAAATCGAAAGATGTCAACAAAATGAAAGCAAAAGATAAGTAAGATTTCTTGCAATCGAAAGATGGTGCAGGGCAGCAACTTTCACATCACTTAGCTGAGCGTATTCATTGCTGCGAAAGGGTTTCCCGGGAAACCTTTCGATTCGGACGATCCTCAAGAGAATAAAGTCGAATCAAATTATTTCTTTCGTTTTGCTTTCGGTATTTGACATTTCGAAAGAAAAGAAAGATGGTGCGCTGGCCAAACAGGAATCACACATGGATGCCACCCTGCTTCACGATCTGACCGCCTGGCAGCGCCTGGGCGGAGCCGATACCGCTACCGAAATCGCCCAGCAGCCCGCGCTGTGGGAAACCCTTGCCATCGACCTGCAACAGGCCAGCACGCGCTTGCAGGCCTTCCTCGGCGAGCGCCTGTCCGATCCGCGCCAACGGGTGATCTTCACCGGTGCCGGCAGCTCGGGTTTCATCGCCGAGATGGTGGCCGACACCATCAACGCGCAATGGCCGGCCGAAGTACGCGCCGTGCACACCACCAGCCTGCTCACCCACCCGGCGCTGTACCTGCAGCGCGACCGCCCGACCCTGCTGGTGTCATTCGGACGCAGCGGCTCCAGCCCGGAAAGCGTGGCGGCCGTCGATCGCGTCCGTGCCGACGTCAACGATGCCCGCTTCCTCGATATCACCTGCAATGCCGAAGGCGAGCTGGCTCGTCGTGGCGCCGGCCGCGAGGACACCTGCACGCTGCTGATGCCGGCCGCCAGCTGCGATCGCGCCTTCGCCATGACCAGCAGCCTGAGCTGCATGCTGCTGACCGCACTGACCGTGTTCGACAGCGCCCCCTGGGCCGAGCGTGTACAGCGCCTGCAGCAGGTTGCCGCACTCGCGCGCCAGGGCTTGGACAACTGGGATGCGGCGGTCGCTGCACTCGCTGCGCAGCCCTACAACCGCGTTATCTACCTTGCAAGTGGTCCGCTGGAAGCGCTGGCCCGCGAGGCCGCGTTGAAGGTGCTGGAACTCACTGCTGGCCGCGTGCTGGCCCTGGCCAATACCCCGCTGGGTTTCCGCCACGGCCCCAAGTCCACGCTCAATGATGAAACCCTGGTCGTCGTGCTGCGCAGCGCCGAGCCGCTGTCGCGTCGCTACGAGCAGGATCTGCTGGAAGAGCTGCGCGGTGATGGCGTTGCCGGCAAGGTGCTGTCGATCGGCCCGCATTCGGACCTGGGCATCCACGACGATTACACCTTGTCCGTGCCTGCCCTGCCGGACAGCTGGTTGGCGCCGGTGTGGCTGCCGTTCGCCCAGCTGTACGCCCTGCAGCGCTCTGCCGCACTCGGACTGACGCCGGACAATCCGTTCCCGGACGGCACCGTCAACCGCGTGGTCAAGGGCGTCACCATCCACCATGGCTGATACCCGCGCTCCGGCCTGTTACGGCATCGACATTGGCGGTACCAAGATTGAACTGGTGGCCTGCGATGCCGCCCTGCAGGTCGCGTGGCGCAAACGCATCGCCACCCCGCAGGGCGACTACAACGGTTTTCTGCAGGCAGTGGTAACGCTGGTTGCAGATGCCGATGCAGAACTCGGCCAACGCGCGCAGGCCATCGGCATCGCCCTGCCCGGCGTGCGCGAGCGGCGCAGTGGCCGCCAACTCAGTGCCAACGTACCGGCATTGACTGGCCAATGCGTCAGCGCCGATCTGCAGGCCCGCCTGCAGCGGCCGCTGCATTTCGGCAACGACTTGCAGTGTTTTGCATTGTCGGAGGCACACGGCGGCGCGGCCGATGGTTACCCCAGCATGTTCGGCGCCATCCTCGGCACCGGTGCCGGCGGCGGTTACTGCCTGCACGGCAAGCTGGTCGGTGGCTTCAACGGCCTGGCCGGCGAATGGGGCCACTGGAGCGTGCCGGCCGATCTGCTGCAACGGCATGGTTTGCCACTGCTGGATTGTGGCTGCGGCCTGCGCGGCTGCGTGGAGCGCTATGTCTCCGGCAGCGGCGTGGCCATGATCGAACGCCACCTCGGCGGCAAGGCGGCCAACGCCAGCGAGGTCATCGCCCAAGCCGAGGCCGGCGACATCCGTGCCATGCAGGCACTCGATATCCATCGCGACCTGCTAGGCCACAGTTTCGCCGCGCTGATTCTCGCGCTGGACCCGCACGTCATCGTGCTCGGTGGCGGCCTGTCGCAGTACGCGCCGCTCTACCAGCAGCTGCCCGCGGCCATCGCCACACATCTGTTCAACGGCGTGGAAGTGCCGCCCATCGTGCCACCGCGCTTCGGCGATGCCGGCGGTGCCCGTGGTGCCGCCCTGCTCGCCTGCCAACCCGCTTACCTGATTCCCGGAGCTTGACCATGTCACCGCTGCAATCCCTGCTTGCCTCTCATCGCCAAGGCCACAACGTCGGCCTGTACAGCGTCTGCTGCAGCAACGAACAGGTGTTGCGCGCGGCCATGCATGTGGCCGCGCAGCACGGCACCGTGCTGCTGATCGAAGCCACCTCCAACCAGGTTGACCAGTTCGGCGGTTACACCGGCATGACCCCGCCGCAGTACCGCGCCTATGTGGAAGCGCTGGCCGACGAAGAAGGCTTCCCGCGCGGGCAGCTGATCCTCGGCGGCGATCACCTCGGCCCCAACGCCTGGCAGAAGCAGCCGGCCGCCGAAGCGATGGCCAATGCGCGCGTATTGATCGAGGCCTATGTCGCCGCCGGTTTCCACAAGATCCATCTGGACTGCAGCATGTCCTGCGCCGATGACCCGACCCCGCTACCGGACGTAACCGTCGCCGCGCGCTCAGCCGAGCTGGCAGTGATTGCCGAAGCCACTGCCAAGGCCAATGGCCTGCCGCCGCCGGTCTACGTGATCGGTACCGAAGTGCCCATCCCCGGTGGCGAAGCCTCGCTGGCAGGCGGCCTGGCCGTGACCACGCCGGCCGCTGCCGCGCAGACCCTGGCCATCCACCAGCAGGCCTTCGACACACCGGAACTGCGCGATGCCTGGCAGCGCGTGATTGCAATGGTGGTGCAGCCGGGCGTGGACTTCGACCACAGCAGCGTGCACGAGTACGACGCCACCGCTGCCAGCGAGCTGGCGGATTTCCTCGAGCAGCAGCCGCGCATCGTGTTCGAAGCACACTCCACTGACTACCAGCGCGAGTCCGGCCTGCATGCGTTGGTGCGCGACCACTTCGCCATCCTCAAGGTCGGCCCTGCGGCAACGTTCGCCTACCGCGAAGCGCTGTTCGCACTCGCCGCGATCGAAGCCGAACTGCTGCCCGCCGCGCAGTGCTCCAAACTGCCGCAGGTACTGGAACAGGTGATGCTGGCCAAGCCGAAGAACTGGCAGGCGCATTACCACGGCGACGAAGCCACGCTGCGCCTGCTGCGCTCCTACGCCTTCAGTGACCGCTGCCGCTACTACTGGGGCGAGCCGGAGCTGCTGCTGGCCGTGCAGACCTTGTTCGCCAACCTGGAACAGCACACCCCGCCGCTGGTGCTGCTCAGCCAATACCTGCCGGGCCAGTACGTGGCCGTGCGCGAAGGCCAACTGGCCGCCACGCCAGCGGCCTTGGTGCAGCATCGCGTCGGCCAGTGCCTGGGCGAATACGCACGTGCGTGCAGTGCCAATCAAGCGGGTAGTCGCAAGCAAAGCGAAAGTTTGCGCGCCGCGAACCTTGCGAACGGTTAATCTCCGCTTTCAAACGCACAAGAGAGCTGACCATGCGCAATACCCGTCCCCGCCGACAGCAGATCCTGCAACGCCTGATCGACCAAGGCTCGGTGCAGGTTGCCGAACTGGTTGACCAGTTCGGCGTGTCGGCGGTGACCATCCGTACCGACCTCGGCCATTTCGAGGCGCAGGGCCTGGCCACGCGCACCCATGGCGGCGCGACGCTGGTGCGGATGCCGCCGCAGGAACAGGACATCCACGAGAAGGATGCGCTGAACCTGTCGCTGAAGGAGTCCATCGGTATGCGCGCCGCGCAGCTGGTGCAACCCGGCGACAACATCATCATCGACTCCGGCTCCACCACCATGACCCTGGCCCGGCACCTGCGCGACCACCGCGATGTCACGGTGATGACCAATGGCTTGAACATCGCCTGGGAACTGGCCAACGCACCGGCGGTCAACGTACTGCTGACCGGCGGCCTGCTGCGCAAGCAGTCGCTGTCGCTGCAGGGCAGCCAGGCCGAAGCCAGCCTCAACTCCTATAGCTTCGATACCTTGTTCCTCGGCGTGGACGGCCTGGACCTGCAGTTCGGCCTGACCACCCATGACGAAGCCGAAGCCCGCCTCAATCACCGCATGGTCGAGCGCGCCCGCCGCATCGTGGTGCTGACCGACGCTTCGAAATTCGGCCGCGTCAGCCTGCACCGCATCGCCCGCCTCGATCAGATCCACGCCATCATCACCGATACCGGCATCGACGAGGCAACCCGCGAAGGCTTGCAACGTCAGGGCATCGAAGTGATCACCGCCGAGCCACCGCTATGACCGATACCCAAAGCCTGTACGGCCGCATCCTCACCCCCTTGGGCTGGCGCCGCGGCCACGTCCACTTCGACCAGCAACTGCGCACGCTGGACGTGGAAGATCACGCGGGTGATGGCGGCGATCTGCCCATCATCCTGCCCGGCTTCATCGACCTGCATGTGCATGGCGCAGCGGGTGTGGACCTGATGCAGGGCGGCGATGTCGCCCGCCGCATCGCCCACACCCATGCCCGCTACGGCACCACCACCCTGCTCGGCACCACCATGACCGCCGAGTACGCCGAGATCGAGAATGCCCTGCGTGGCGTTGCACAGGTGATGGAGACGCCGGACGCAGATGCCGCACAGATCATCGGCGTGCACCTGGAAGGCCCCTTCATCAGCCCGCAGCGTTTAGGCGCGCAGCCGCCGCGCACGCTGGAAGCAACGCTGGAGTCGGTACAACACCTTCATGCATTGGCGCCGATCAAGGTACTGACCATTGCGCCGGAAATCGGCCAGCACACCGCCTTGATTCCAGCGCTGGCAGCGATGGGCATCCGCGTGCAGATCGGCCACAGCGCAGGCACATACGACGATGCCGTCGCTGCCTTGCAGGCTGGCGCCGTCGGCTTCACCCATCTGTTCAACGGCATGACCGGCGTTGATCATTACAAGCCCGGTATCGCTGCCGCCGCATTGGCGCATGCCGAATACGCCGAACTGATTCCCGACCTGCAGCATGTGCATCGTGGTGCGATCCGCATGGCCGTGCGTGCGATCCCGCGCCTGTATGCCGTCACCGATGCCACCGCCGCCACCGGCATGCCCGATGGCGAATATGCGCTGGGCGAGCAGCGCGTGCACAAGTGCATGGGCTGCGTGCGGCTCTCCACCGGCTCGCTCGCCGGCAGCGCACTGACCATGGACCAGGCGCTGCGCAACCTGGTCGATGTCGGCCTCGAACTGGCCGACGCCTCGCAACGTGTTTCCACCATCCAGGCCGAGTACCTCGGCCTGGAAGACCGCGGCCGCATCGCCCCGGGCCTGCGTGCGGACATGGTGGTATTGGACCCGCAATTGAAGTTGCAACAGATATGGATAGCCGGCAACCCGATCGACCCAAGCTGATCCGCTCCATGTAGTGCCGAGCCATGCTCGGCAGCCTTCCGTTCCGGTAGCCATATCACCGGAACACGCCACGCACCCGCACGGCAAACCGGGCAGGGCCCGGCGCCACAAAGAACCAGCCCCAGGAACGCGCCGATGACCGACACCACTTTTGCCGTGCCCGCCAGCGACGCCGCGCCGCGTTGGCCCGTGCGCTATCTCCTTTTCATCGCCGGCCTTGGCGGCCTGCTGTACGGCATCGACATCGGCATCATTGCCGGCGCCCTGCCCTATCTGGAGGCCACCGCCAGCCACGCCTGGCAGCTGAGCAGCCAGCAGATGGGCTTCGTTGTCGCGGCGGTATTGCTGGGCAGTGTGTTGTCATCGCTGTTCGCCGGCATGATCGCCGACCTGATCGGCCGACGCGGCGCGATGATGCTCGCGGGCGTGCTGTTCACCGCCAGCATCCCGATCATGGCGCTGGCCTCCGGCTATACGCCACTGCTGCTCGGGCGCCTGTTGCAAGGCATCAGCGGTGGTCTGATCGGAGTGGTGGTGCCGCTGTATCTGGCCGAAGTGCTGGGACCGGAACGACGCGGCCGCGGCGCGGCGATGTTCCAGCTGCTGCTGACGGTTGGCTTGGTGCTGGCCGCCTTGATTGGCCTGTATCAGGCGCATTCGGTGGATGCAGCGACCGAGTCGGTGCGCAATCTGCCACTGGTGCAGCAGGCACAGCACCTGTTCGCGGTGAAGGATCAGGCCTGGCGCACGATTTTCTGGACCTGCCTGCTGCCGGGCGTGGTGTTCTGCATCGGCCTGTTCTGGCTCAACGAATCACCGCGCTGGCTGGCACGTCGCGGTCGCATCGATGCCGCACGTCGTGGCTTGCAGGCCACGCTGCCGCCATCGCAGGTGGAAGCCACGCTGGCGCAGATCCAGAATCCAGTCATCGCCAAGGCCGAGGGCGAGCGCGACCGGCTTTTCAGCCGCCGCTACATGGTGCCGTTCGTGCTGGCCTGCCTGGTGCTGGCTTTCACCCAGGCCACCGGCATCAACTCGATCCTCGCCTACGCGGTCAACATTCTCAATCAGGCCGGCCTGCCGGGTGCGGCAGCCAATGGCGCGGATGTGGCGATCAAGCTGCTCAATGTGATCATGACCCTGGTCGCCTTGTTCCTGGTGGATCGCAAAGGGCGCAAGTTCCTGCTGATGATCGGCAGTGGTGGCATCTGTCTTGCCCTGTTGGCTGCAGCGATGCTGTTTTTCAAAGCCGAACAGGGCCGCGCCGATGTGCAGCAGGTGTTGCAGCATGCGGTGCAGGCCGATGGTCTGCAGTTGCAGCTGGATGCGGCGCAATGGCATCAGCTGGCCGGCACCCGCAATCGCGACGGGCAACCCTCGCAGCTGACGGTGTCGTGGAGCTATGGCGGTTTCAGCGATGTGCGCTCGCTGCGCAGCGACAACCCCAGTGATCAGCAGTTGCTGATCGAGCGCTCCGGTACGGTGCGTGCCGACAGTGTGATCGGGCGTTTCTTCCGCAGCCTGCATCTGAATCCGTTCCCGGACCCGAGCGCGGCCGCCGATGCACCGCTGCGCATTGAGCAGGCCTGGATCGGCGCAGTGCCACCGGCTTCGCATGGCTGGGCGGTAGCGGCCTGCATCCTGGTGTTCGTGGCGTTCTTCGCGGTGGGACCGGGCGTGTGCGTGTGGCTGGCCTTGTCGGAGTTGATGCCGAACCGCATTCGCTCGAACGGCATGAGCATCGCGCTGCTGATCAACCAGTTTGTGTCGACCACGATCGCGGCGGTGTTCCTGCCAACGGTCGGTCATTACGGCTACGCCAGCATGTTCCTGTTCTGGGCGGCGTGTACGTTTGCGTTCTTCCTGATTGCCGCGTTCTGGCTGCCGGAAACCAAGGGCAAGACGCTGGAGCAGATTGAGGCGCATTTCCGCTGAGTAGCGGCAGAGCTACAAGCCAAAGCAAGAATCAAAAGCCAAAAACCCCCTCATCCGCCCTCCGGGCACCTTCTCCCGCAAGCGGGAGAAGGAACAGCTAAGTTTCCTGCCAACTGATAGTTGGCCGCGCAGAGCGCAAGCCACAGCAAAAGCCGGAGCGCAAGCCGGAGCGCAAGCAGTACCTCAGCACACAGTAAAGCCAGCTGTCCCTTCTCCCGCTTGCGGGAGAAGGTGCCCGGAGGGCGGATGAGGGGAGCTTCTACGCCTCTACGCTTCTGCGCTTCAAAGCCTTGCCACCTCCACCCAACCCCACAAACGCAAACGGCCACCCGAAGGTGGCCGTTGCTGCAAACAGGCAGAACCTGTTGGCGGGAGTATCAGCCGGCAGCCTTGGCAGCCAGGCGAGCAGCCTTGGCCTGCTGGGCAGCAGCCAGATCTTCCTTGATGCGGGCAGCCTTGCCTTCCAGGCCACGCAGGTAGTACAGCTTACCGGCGCGAACCTTACCGCGACGCTTCACTTCGACCGAGTCGATGATGGCGCTGTGGGTCTGGAAAACGCGCTCGACGCCGTAGCCGTGCGAGATCTTGCGCACGGTGAAAGCGGAGTTCAGGCCAGCATTCTTGGTGCCGATGACGACGCCTTCGTATGCCTGCACGCGCTCACGGTTGCCTTCCTTGACCTTCACGTTCACCACGACGGTGTCGCCCTGGCTGAACTTCGGCAGTTCGCGGGTGATCTGGGCGGATTCGAATTCCGCGACGATGGACTTGTTCAGCTTGCTCATTGGGTTACACCGATTGTTCGGGGTGGGCGTGTCGGTATCGACAGCTTAGGCTCATACAGTCGCCGGATTGCGCTGCACGTTATTGTTCTGGCCCCACGTCAGGCCATTCAGCCGACGGGAACTGGTAATTCTAACTTACTGTTCGCCCTCGGCGCCAGTAGCTTGTTTGAACGAATCTGCAAGCGTCTGCCGGGCTTCGGCCAGCAGCTTGCGGTCTGCCTTGTTCAGGCTGGCCTCGTCCAACAGATCCGGACGCCGCAGCGAGGTGCGCAGCAAGGATTGCTGGCGCCGCCAAGCGGCAATGGCGGCATGGTTACCGGAGCGCAGCACGTCCGGCACATCGCCCAGCACGTGGCTGGCCGGATGGCTGTAGTGCGGGCAGTCCAGCAGGCCATCGCCTTCAAAGCTGTCCTGCACCGCCGACTCGGCGTCGTTCAGAGCACCGTCCTGCAGACGGGTAACCGCATCGATGATTACCGCCGCACCCAACTCACCGCCGGACAGCACGTAATCGCCGATGGAGATCTCCTCGTCCACCTCACTCGCCAGGAAGCGCTCGTCCACGCCCTCGTAGCGACCACAGAGCAGGATCATCCGCGGCAAGGCCGCCAGCTCGCGCACCTTGACCTGGTCCAGCGGCCTGCCCTGCGGGCTCAGGTAGATCACCGGTGCCGGCGTCGGATCGGCCTCACGCGCTGCCGCCAGGGCTGCACGCAGAGGCTCAATCAGCATCACCATGCCCGGGCCTCCACCGAAGGGACGGTCGTCCACCCGCCGGTAATTGCCCTCGGCATAGTCACGCGGGTTCCAGCCATGCAGTTCCAGCAGGCCCCGCTCCTGCGCACGGCCAACCACGCCCAGCGCGGCCGATTGAGCGATAAATTCAGGAAACAGGCTGATGACGTCTACACGCACAGGCTTTAGAACTCCGGATCCCAATCGACCACGATCAGGTTGGCCTCGAAATCCACGGATTTGACGAAGTCGCCCATCACGAACGGAATCATCCGCTCACGGTCGCCGCGGGTTACCAGCACGTCATTGGAGCCGGTACTGAACAGATGCGAGGCAATACCCAGCTTGACGCCTTCGACGGTCTGCACGTCCAGGCCTTCCAGATCGACCCAGTAATACTCATCCGCGCTCGGCGGCGGCAAGGCGCTGCGGGCAACGTAGATCTCGGTCCCGCGCATGGCCTCAGCCACGTCGCGGTCGGTCACGCCCGGGAAGTTCGCCACCAGAGTCTTGCCCGAATCACGGCCACGCACACCGGTCAGCTCGGATTCCTGACCCGCAGGGGTACGCAGGATCCAGGGCTGGTATTTGAAAATGGCCGAACGCGGCTCGGTCCAGGACTCAAGCTTCAGTTCGCCGCGCACACCAAAAACGCCGGCAATCCTGCCCAGCAGGATCCGGCGCTCGATATCTTTCTTCATATAGCAGTCGGGGGGGGGGGGGGGGGGGGGGGGGGGCGGGCGGGCGGGGGGCCGCGGCGGGGGGGGGGGGCCGGGTTGGGGTGGGGGGGGCGGGG
>NZ_JBRRCU010000071.1:0-19941 GCF_056759195.1 Stenotrophomonas sp. STEN083
GGGTTTGGCGCCCCCCGCCTGCGGGCGATGGTTCCTTCCCGCTTAGCGCGTCGGCGCTCGGTGGGCCCCCACTACAGATAACGTCCCAGCCAACTGTGGTCCAGTCAGGACCCGGCTTTTTCCGCCGCAGCCGCCCGCGCACGGTCTTTCTTGCTCGGCCTGCGCCCCTTGATACCGCCGTTGTCGTCGGCAACCACGCTGGCCACCGGCGCTGCCTGCGTGGGCTCAAAGCCCTCGATCACTTCGGTCGTGCTCTGCAGCCCATGGCGTTTGCAGATCAGGCGCCAATGCGCCATCGCCGCCGAATCGACAAAACTCAGCGCCAGCCCCTTCTCCCCTGCCCGCCCGGTGCGGCCGATGCGGTGCAGGTAGTCCGCGGGCGCACGCGGCAGGTCGTAATTCACCACCACCGGCAAACGGGTGATATCGATGCCGCGCGCAGCCAGGTCGGTCGCGACCAGCACCCGCGTTTCACCATCCTTGAAATCCTGCAGCATGCGGAAGCGTCGCCCCTGCGACAGTTCGCCGTGCAACGCCTGCGCATTGATCCCAGCCTTGCGCAGCAGACTGGCCAAGCGGTCACCGTCACGGATGCTGCCGACAAAGACCAATACCTGCTGCCATTGTGGATCTTCCAGCAAGGACAGCAGCAACTCGGCACGCCGGGCGCTATCGACATGGATGGCGCGCTGCTCGATATCCGGCGCCGATTGCTCGCCGATTTCCAGCCGCTGCGGCTCATGCAGGCCCGCTGCAGCCAAGGCCTGGATATCAGCCGCAAACGTGGCCGAGAACAAGGCGGTCTGCCGCTTCACCGGCAACTCCACCAGGATCTGCCGCAGCTCATCGCCGAAGCCCAGCTCCAGCAGACGGTCGGCTTCATCCAGCACCAGCAGCTGCACCTGCTTCAATGACAGGGCGTTATGCGCCAGCAGATCCAACAAGCGTCCAGGGGTGGCCACGACGATGTCGGCACCACCGCGCAGCGACATCATCTGCGGATTGATCGACACACCGCCGACCGCACAGACCAGATGCGGGCGACGCGGCAACTCGCGGCCCAGGGTGGTGAATACATCGCTGACCTGCAGGGCGAGTTCGCGGGTCGGCACCAGGATCAGCTGGGCCAGCACGCGCGGCTTGCGTGGCGTTGCCATGAAGAAGCGTTGCAGCGCCGGCAGCACGTAAGCGGCCGTCTTGCCTGAACCGGTAGGCGCCAGTGCGATCACATCACGGCCCTTCAACAGCAAGGGCACGGCCTGCTGCTGGACCGGCGTTGGCGCCAGATAACCGGCCTGCTGCAAGGCCTGCTGCAATGCAGGCAGCACGTAAGGAGACAGGCCGAGTTGGGAGAAAGGCATGGTGCGGTTCCAGAACGCCGCGCGATGGCGGGGAGGCGAGTCTACGCTGTTGTGTGTGGCAGGCGGGCACGCAGGCCACGGGCATCCAGCTGCTGCAGCACGGCTTCGATGATGGCCAGGTTGTGGCCGTGTGCGGCACCTTCATGCAGCAGGACGATGGCGCCAGGCGCCAGATCCGGTGCAATCCGTGCGACCACACCCTCCGGCGTGCAGTTCACGCCGTCGTAGCCACGCGCGCTCCAGCCAATCCGCACCAGCCCATGCCGCTTGAGCGCCACAGCCACGAATGGATTGGTCATGCCAACCACCGAGCGATACCAGCGTGGTGGCGCCCCGGCGATGGCGGTCAGCGCCTGCTGGCAATGGCCGATTTCACGTGCCATCTGCACCGGACCCAGCGCCCAGAAGCGCGCCTGCGGGTGTGAATGGCTGTGATTGCCAAGGTCATGGCCACGCCGCAGCACCTCGTGCACCAGCTCCGGGCGGGCCTGCGCGCGCTCGCCGACCATGAAAAAAGTGGCCTTGGCGTCGTGCCGATCGAGCAGATCGAGCACCGCCAACGTCTCCGCTGACGGGCCGTCATCAATTGTCAGCCACACGTCCTGGCCGGGCGCGCGACTGGTCACCGGCGCGTAAAAGCGGCTGTTGGGGAGGAATACCGGTACTACGAACAGCGCGTGACTGAGCAGCAGCAAGGGCAAACCCCACATCCAGCCCAGCCACCACCACAGCAGTGCAACCAGCAATTGCGAGACAAGCAGCCAGGGCAGCCAACGCCAGGGGTGTACGGGAATGCGATGCAGGGTTTCCGGGGCAGTCATTCCCTATGATGCCATGCAGCGTAGAATCAGCTGGTCTACGACCACTAATACGAGTTCACGATGTCCCTGGACCCTGCCCTGCGTTCGCGCATTGAATCCATCCTCGGCGCCGACCGCGTCGTCCTGTTCATGAAGGGCCAGCCGACCATGCCGCAGTGCGGCTTCTCGGCCAAGGCTGTTGGCGCGCTGCAGGACCTGGGCGTGCAGTTCGGCCACGTCAACGTGCTGGCCGACCAGGAAATCCGTGAAGGCATCAAGGCCTACGGCGACTGGCCGACCATTCCTCAGCTGTACGTGGACGGCGAGCTGATCGGCGGCAGCGACATCATCCTGCAGATGGCCAGCAGCGGCGAACTCAGCAGCCTGCTCGGCCTGGCTGCGCCGGACCGCACCCCGCCGTCGATCACCGTCACCCCGGCCGCCGTTGAAATGCTCAAGGGCGCACTGGCCGACTCGCCCGGCGCTGCCCTGCAGCTGAGCATCGACGCCAGCTTCCAGCCGAACTTCCAGCTGGCCCCGTTCGACGACAATGCCATCGCTGCCGAATCCAACGGCCTGCGCGTGCAGTTCGATTCCTCCAGCGCGCGTCGCGCCGACGGCATCACCATCGACTGGGTCGACGACATCCGCGGCCAGGGTTTGGCGATCAACAACCCGAACGCACCCAAGCCGGTGCAGGATCTGGACGTGCGCAGCGCCGACGACCAGCTGCGTGCCGGTGCCATCACCGTGGTCGACGTGCGTCCGGCTGACGAACGCGCCATCGCCGCGATCAACGGCAGCTTCGAAACCTTCGACGGCGACAACCGCGCCAAGCTCGAAGCCCTGCCCAAGGACACCGCACTGGCGTTCCTGTGCCACCGTGGCGGCCGCAGCGCACAGGCTGCAGCGCAGTTCCTGGCGCTGGGCTTCACCAATGTTTTCAACATCACCGGCGGCATCGATGCCTGGTCGGAGAACGTGGACAACAGCGTTCCGAAGTACTGATCGGAACGCGCTGTAGCAGCACAAAAACGCCGGCCTAGCCGGCGTTTTTTTGTTCCTGTGTTGAAAACCGCAGCAACGACAGTCTGACTGGCAACCTTGTAGGAGCGGCGTCAGTCGCGAAGCCGATACATTTTCAGGTGGCAGATGTGCCAAGCACTTCAGCTATCTCAGCTTCGCGGCTGACGCTGCTCCTACATCCAAACCAAAAGCATGCAGCCTGTGCCTTTTTTTGAGCCCTGCACTGCATGCGCACCACGATGATCAGTGCTTAACGGACAGGCGCATATCCAACAACACCATCAGCAACACACCAGTCGCTCCCGCGCACTCAACCAGCAAAGCCACCTTCAGCAAGGAAGTGCAGCTCTTCCGCAGTCGGAATACGCCCGAGCACTGCGTTGCGGTGCGGGAAGCGACCAAAGCGACGAATGACATCACGATGTACTTCGGCGTACTTCAGGTACTCCAGGTCACCGAGCACCTCGAACATCGCTACCGCGCGCTCCTGGTCCTGCGGATCCTCGGAGTGCTCGAACGGCAGGTAGATGAAAGCCCGCAGCTTGAGTGGCAGTTCGCGGTCCCAACCTTCCTCGATGGTGCGGGTAGCGTAATGCCGGGCCAGCCCGTCGGTAGCGTAAGAGTGTGCAGTGCCACGGAAGCAGTTGCGCGGGAACTGGTCCAGCAGGACCTGCAGCGCCAACGCGCCCTCGGCATTCTCCAGCCAGTCCTCACAGCCGCGCCGGGCAGCCTGGTAGTGCAGGTCCAGGAAGCGCTCCCGGAACCCGAAGTCAAAGGCCTCATCACGCACAAACCAACGCTGCGGACCAGCCGCGCGCCAGAACTCAACTACCGAACTTGCAGTTTCCATTACTGATCCCTAGTTCACCGCCTACCCTCAGACGGTGACACTTCCCACCGATGTCGTCGCATCCGGGGACAGGGCCTCAGTTGCTTGGCAGTAGCTTAATAGGCTACCCCTGCCGATGAAATGAGGAAAAGGTGAAAAAACCTACCCGGGATTGCGACGGCGTCCGCACAAACCACCAACTCCGTCCTAGGTTTTGAGATAGGGTTCCTATCTTTCGTGACTGTTACGACCCTTGGGGGATACAACCGCATGCGCATAGGAATAGTGGTCGACTCGGCCTGCGACCTACCCAAGGGCTATCTTCAGCAGAACAATATCGTGCTGCTCCCGATCAGCGTACGGATCGGCGACACGGTGCTCCCCGACCACCGCGACGAGGAATCCACCCTGGCCTTCCTGCAGGGCCCGCTGAGTGAGCGCAGCGCCGAGGCGGAGACCATCCCCTATAGCGCCGAGCAGATCCGCGACCTGTTCCTCAGCCATCTGGTTACAGATTTCGACCAGGTCTTCTGCATGACCATCACCCGCACCCGCAGCCCCATCCATGACAACGCGGTGCAGGCCGGCTACAGCATCCTCAACGAGTACAAACCCATCCGGCAGGCGGCTGGTTACAACTCACCGTTCAGCCTGCGCGTCATCGATACCCAGAATCTGTTCGCCGCACAGGCGGTGAGCGCGGTGGAAGCGGTACGCCTGCGCGACAGCGGTGCCACCGTCCCGCAGATGCGCGAACGGCTGGAGCTGGTGGCCAGCAACGTGCACGGCTACATGGTCACCCGCGACCTCTACTACCTGCGCGCCCGCGCCCGCCACAAGGGCGACCGCAGCGTAGGCCTGCTCAGCGTCGCCCTGGGCAGCGCGCTGGACATCAAACCCGTCTTGCATGGCTACCGTGGCAATACCGAGCCGGTGGCCAAGATCAAGGGCTTCGACCCGGCAGTGGAGGCCTTGTTCGACTTTGTCGGCAGGCGCGTGGTGCACGGCCTGATCACCCCGACGGTATGCGTCAGTTACGGTGGCCCGCTGGACGATCTGCGCGCCCTGCCCGGCTACCGGCAGCTGCGCGACACCTGCGATCAGCACGGCGTCGCCCTGCTGGAAGCGGTGATGAGCCTGACCGGCATGGTCAACGTCGGCAAGGGCGCGGTGACGATTGGCTTTGCCGATGAACCGCATACCTTCGGCAGCTGATCCAATCTCGTAGCCTGGCCATACGTTCTGGACAATATCTCTACAACTGACGCGCTAGTCTGCTGTTCCAAAAGGAGGCCCCCAATGACCGTGCACTACTCCATCTCGCTCCCTGATCCCGCCAAGGCCCGCGGCAGCGATCCGCGCCTGTCATTCACCGCCAGTGGCGCCGACGCCTTCGCCGAGCAGCTGCAGGCAGCCCTGCGCACGCCAGAGTTGTTCGAGCGCTGGAAGGCCACCCAGGACGAACCCGAAGATGTCGACCCGGGTCTGGGCGCAACGGATCCGGCCGCCACGGTCACCGGCAAGCAGTCCGATCTGCGCATCGACCTGGTCGCCAGCACCAGCCTGCCCGGTGATCTGTTCAAGCAGCGCCTGCGCATGTTGGCCGGCAGCCATTGGGAACTGCGCGATGTGCGCTGAGTGGTGAGAACTCCGGTACTGCTGTCCTGGAGCGGCGGCAAGGATGCCGCTTGGGCACTGCACGAACTCCAGCAACGCGATGGCATCGAGGTTGTCGCGTTGCTGAGCACGCTGACCGAAGGCTATGACCGCTCCTCGATGCAGGGCGTACGCCGCGAAGTATTGCTGGCCCAGGCAGACGCTGCCGGGTTGCCGCTGCTGGAAAGCTGGATACCGCAGGTCTGCGACAACGCCGTGTATCTGCAGCGCATGACAGCAACGCTGGACGAAGCACAGCAGCGCTGGCCCGGCCTTGCGACCATCGCCTTCGGTGACCTCTTGCTGGAGGACATCCGGCTATGGCGCGAACAGCAGTATGCGGCGCAAAGCTGGGAAACCCTGTTCCCACTATTTGGCCGCGACACTGCTGCGCTGGCGCGACAGATGATTGCGGATGGCCTGCGCGCGCAGCTGTGCTGCGTGGACAGCGAACGACTGGATGCCGGTTTTGCGGGTCGAGCATTCGATCAAGCATTGCTGGATGCATTACCGGCAAGCATCGATGCCTGCGGCGAGAACGGCGAGTTCCACACCTGCGTCAGCGCAGGGCCCATGTTCCGCGCGCCATTAAGCCTTGAACAAGGCGACACAGTGCTACGCGAAGGCCGCTACGCCTATACGGATTTCACCTTACAGTCGTAGGAGCGGCGTGAGCCGCGAAGCCACGATAGAAAGAACAACAGCGCCTCGTGCAATCGCAGCGTCGCTCCCACCTTCAGGTGTACCAGCTTCGCGGCTCACGCCGCTCCTACGGCCAAGCTAGGCATCGCACAGGACTGCTGTCAGAAGCCCACCACCGCATCGTCCCGTACCGACACGCGGTTCCTGCCGCCACGCTTTGCCGCATACAACGCTCTATCGGCATCATCCAGAAGCTGCGTCGTAGGCACCTTGGCTGAAGACTGCAAGAAAGCCACACCAACGCTGATACTGACCGCTCCCTCCGGTAACACAAGTGTTTCAACGGCCAGCCGCAGCTTCTCCGCGAGAGCGATCGCATCTTCCCTTCCACAGTCCGGCACGATCACCGCGAACTCTTCCCCGCCATAACGCGCCAGACAATCGCCCGCCCGCCGGACATTGGCCTGCAGCCGTGCCGCAACAGCCTGCAGGCAACGATCACCGGCCGGGTGGCCGTGCGCATCATTGAATGCCTTGAAGTGATCGATATCTACCAGCAGCAGACCCAAGCCGGCGCCACTGCGATGCACGCGACTGGCCTCGGTCTGCAGGACCGCGTCGAATTGACGGCGGTTGGCCACGCCGGTCAGACCATCCCGCCTTGCCAGCTGGTCCAATGCGGCCTGTCCCTCCAGCAGGTCGATCTGCAGCAGCGTGCTGCGCAGGCTGAAGCCAATGGTGGCAACCACGAAACCGGCCACAGCCAGTGTCCGCGCATGGTCCACCACCAAGGTGCCCACCACCAGCAGCAACAGAGGCAGGATCATCGGGCCGCCAGCCTGTACCAACCGCGCCAGCCGCGGGTCCGGCACGAAGACCGGAGCCGATACCTTGCGTACGGCCAGCAATATCAACAGGAGAAATGGCAGATCGATCAGCAGATCGTTGTATGCACCGAAGGAATCTTCCGACGCAAAGTGATTGATGTACCCGGCCACCAGCAGATACGCCAAGGCATACAGCGCCAGCGCACGGAAAAAACCGCGCCACTCCGGCACATCACCGGCCAGCCAGCGCACTGTAGCGAAGCTGGCAATGCACAGGTTCTGGATATCAAACATGTAGCGCATGTTGCGCATCGCCTGTTCGTCAACATCAACGCGGTCGGCGAAGAAGCCGGTATGCACGAAGAACAGCACGCCCAACAGCGCCGCCATCGCCGCATCGATCAGACTGATGCTGGCGCGCTCGCGCCGTGCGCGGGCAAGGATGAACACCAGCGGCACGGCATAAAGCACATACAACAACATGCTGGCCCGAGGCGTGATGTCGGCACGGCCGGCCCCAAGTGCATCGACCAGATTGAGGGCCATGCCCCCGGCCCATAGCAGCATCGCCAGCGCCGTCGCGTACCAACCCAATGCCGCCCTATCCTGCCGAGCACGCCAAACGCAGCTGCAGGCAGCAAGTAGCGGCGCTGCCACCAGGAAGATGAAGGAACCAATGCCGGCTGGCCCCGCCCCAACAGCAAGGACCAGGCCATGGCAGAGGATGAACAGCAGGACCAGCACTAACGGCATGGATTCCCTATCAAGCAGGCGCTATGCCCGCACGATAGCGCGACGGCCACTTCGACAACGTGACCCACACCCCGCCACGGAAACCAACCCGTAGTGCCGAGCGTGCTCGGCAAGTGCCTTCCAAGCGAAAAGCAAACCCCTCCCCACGCCACCCCTCCCCTTCGCTGCGCGAAAGGGAGGGAGCAGAGCGTAGTGCCGAGCCATGCTCGGCAGGAGCCTCACAGCTGTAGAGCCGAGCCATGCTCGGCAGTGGCCTTACCGGTAACGCCCCAGCCGAGCATGGCTCGGCTCTACCAGAAACGTGCGCCGCACACTGCCTGCGATATGCTCACCAACGCGACGCCAAAACCGCGCATTCTGGGAAGGGACATGGAAACGTTCGCTGCCTATATCATCCTTTTTTACATGCTCAGCGCAGGCTTGGCTGGCGCATCGATACGTTGGCGCACCTTTTCCGACCCAGCCTGGATCGCACCGTCACTACTGCGGCGCAGCCTTGCTTATGCGCTGTGCAACGGGCTGTCCTGCTTCGTGCTGCTGCTACTCCTCATGGGAAGTACCGCCCTGTACGCCTACTGGACAGGACAGACCATCAGCTATCCACGTGACCCGGCGATCAATCTTGCGCTTCTGCTACTGGCGCCGGTTCCGCTGGCCATCTGGTTCACGACGGTATCGCTGGGCTGGCTACGCTCCTCAGCCACCGACACCGCAAGACGCAATGCTGTCCGCTATCGAAGAGACGGGCTTACCCCACCACTGCGCCTGAATCCCGGCACCGCGCTTCCAGTTCAGTTCCGCAGCCAGGACTTCTCCAACATCGATCTCAGCGACGATGAAATGGTCAGGGAGCTGGCCCATACGCACTGGCGGGCAATCAATGACGCAGCTGCCAGTCATGGCGACACCACACCAGCGCTTGCTGCGCGGACACAGCTTCTGGATGCGCACCTGGGATCCCTGCCTGCGCAACAAGCCGAGCGCATCCGAGGCATCTACGAAGCAGCCAGCATGCCCCATGCCGCAGAACTGACACGAATAACAGCGGAGCACAGAAAGCAGCTGGAACAGAGACTGCAACGTCGAACCCTTACCCTGCGCAATATCCGCCGGATCACCTGGCTTTTTATCGCTGCAATCAGTGTCGCGAGCATCCTGCGCTTGATCTGGCTGTTCGCCTGAAGCCAGCGCGCGTAAGCGCGTAGTGCCGAGCCGTGCTCGGCACCACAGAAAAGCGGATAGGGCTCAGCGCATCGCTTTGGCGTGATGCGCGATGTGATCGCCAATAAAGCTGCTGATGAAATAGTAGCTATGGTCATAACCCGGCTGCATGCGCAGTTCCAGCGGATGCCCCGCCGCTTCGCACGCGGCCTGCAACAGCTGCGGGCGCAGCTGGTTCTCAAGGAACTCGTCTGCACCGCCCTGATCGATCAACAACGGCAGCTTTTCCTGCGCATGCGTGACCAGCTCGGTAGCGTCATACGCCTTCCACACCTCGCGGTCCTCACCCAGATACGCAGCAAACGCCTTCTGTCCCCACGGCACCTGCGACGGCGCCACGATCGGCGAGAACGCGGACACGCTGCGGTACCGCCCCGGGTTCTTGAGAGCGATGGTCAAAGCACCATGCCCGCCCATCGAATGCCCGCTGATCGCACGCACATCGCTGGCCGCCGGATCGGCTTCCACCCATGCCGGCAGCTCGTCGACGATGTAGTCGTACATGCGGTAATGCCGCGACCATGGCTCACGGATCGCGTTGACGTAGAAGCCGGCGCCCTTGCCCAGGTCATAACCTTCCGCATCAGCCACCGCTTCGCCGCGCGGGCTGGTATCCGGCGATACCAGGATGATGCCGTGCTCGGCTGCATAGCGCTGTGCGCCGGACTTGGTGATGAAGTTCTGTTCGGTGCAGGTCAAGCCGCTCAGCCAGTACAACACCGGGCACGGGCCGTGCTCCGCCTGCGGCGGCAGGTACACGCCTACCGTCATCTCGCAATCCAATACCTTGGATTCGTGCCGGTAAACGTCCTGCCAGCCGCCGAAGCAGGCGCGGTGTTCGAGTCGTTGCATGGTTTTTGAATTCCTGATGTTGAGTTGCGTGATATTTGCGACTGATAGAACGCCAGCTTCGCGGCTTACGCCGCTACTACAACATGGGCTGTGATCAGTAGTGGATTACCGAGCGGATCGACTTGCCTTCGTGCATCAGGTCGAAGGCTTCGTTGATCTTGTCCAGTTCCATCGTGTGGGTCACGAAGGGGGCCAGCTCGATGTCGCCCTTCATCGCGTCCTCGACCATGCCCGGCAGCTGGCTGCGGCCCTTCACGCCGCCGAACGCGGTGCCCAGCCACTTGCGACCGGTCACCAGCTGGAACGGACGGGTGGAGATCTCCTGGCCCGCACCCGCCACGCCGATGATCACGCTCTGGCCCCAACCACGGTGCGCGCATTCCAGCGCAGCGCGCATCACATTGGTGTTGCCGATGCACTCGAAGCTGTGGTCCACACCCCAACCCGTCATTTCGACGATGACCTGCTGGATCGGCTTGTCGTGCTCCTTCGGATTGACACAGTCGGTGGCACCAAACTGCTTGGCCAGCTCGAACTTGGACGGGTTGGTATCGATGGCGATGATGCGGCCGGCCTTGGCCTGGCGCGCGCCCTGGATGACCGCAAGACCAATGCCGCCCAGTCCGAATACCGCAACGCTGTCGCCTTCGGCCACCTTGGCGGTGTTGTGCACGGCGCCAATGCCGGTGGTGACGCCGCAGCCCAGCAGGCAGACGTGCTCCGGGTTGGCTTCCGGGTTGACCTTGGCCAAAGAGACTTCGGCCACAACGGTGTACTCGGAGAAAGTAGAGCAGCCCATGTAGTGGTAGATCGGCTGCCCGTTGTACGAGAAGCGGCTGGTGCCATCCGGCATCACGCCCTTGCCCTGGGTGGCACGCACCGACGTACACAGATTGGTCTTGCCACTCTTGCAGAACAGGCACTCACCGCACTCGGCGGTGTACAGCGGAATCACGTGATCGCCGGCTTTCACCGAGGTGACGCCCTCGCCCACTTCGACCACGATGCCGGCGCCTTCATGGCCAAGCACGCAGGGGAACAGACCTTCCGGGTCATCACCGGACAGGGTGAAAGCATCGGTATGGCAGACACCGGTATGGGTGATCTTGACCAGCACTTCACCTGCCTTCGGCGGCGCGACATCGATCTCGACGATCTGCAAAGGCTGGCCCGGACCAAAGGCAACGGCGGCACGTGATTTCATGACTTTCTCCTGCGGGAATGACGAAGGACGACGCAAGGCGCCGCCGGAATTATTTGAGATAGGAACGGATCAGGCTGGACATCTCGGCAACGCGTGCGGCGCGCTGCGCATCGGAGCGCGCCGGCTGGCCGAACTCCTCCCGCAGATGCGCCTCCATCACCTCGGACATCAGCCCGTTGACTGCACCGCGGATGGCCGCGATCTGCTGCAGCACCGGATTGCAGTCGGCGCCGGCTTCCAGGGCCCGCTCCAACGCATCGCACTGGCCGCGGATGCGTTTGACCCGGGCCAGGACCTTTTTCTTCTCTTCGGGGGAGTGCGGCATGATGGCGCCCGTATCCTGTACTGGGGGATAGTATATTTACGCAGATGCGCAATTGCCATCCACTGGGCCCACGCAGACCAGCTCAGCCTGCAGCTTCTGCTCAACCACGCGCAGTCAGGAGCATCTCTAGCCACGCGCCAAACCACGCAGCAGCAGCTCCAAGGCGGCCGTGCACTTGCGCAGGCGCACATCGCCATCAGCACCTTCCGCTATCCAGAAAGCGGCCTCGGCCAGACTGCCGTAGATCAGCGACGCCAAGGCCTGCGCGTCCACCTCAGCAACAACACCCTGACGAACCAGGTCCTCGATCAGCCGCTGCATCGAATCCACACAGTGCCGCTGCGAATCCAACGATGCGCCGCCAAGTACCGCGCGTGCGTCGCGCAGCACGATGCGCTGGATCTCCGGCTCAAGCGCCATGTCCAGATATGCCCGGCAGCGCTGCTGGAAGCCCTGCCAGGGATCGGCCGCGGCATTGCTGATGGCCTGCAGTCGAGCGTCTGTTTCTGCATCGATCTGCTCGACCACCGCGGCCAGCAGGCCTTTTTTGTCACCAAAGTGGTGATACAGCGCACCACGGGTAAGCCCCGCCTGTGCGGTCAGCTCGTCCATCGATGTATCCGCATAACCATGCTCGGCGAACACGCGGCGAGCAGTGGCCAATAGCGAGGCGCGGGTTGCCTCCATTTCAACGCGGGTGCGACGGACCAAGGCGAGCTCCTTTCATACGATGCGTATGTTTATTTACATTCATGGCGTATGTATGTAGCCTTTTACATACGCCTTGTATGTATTGTTGCGGCCGGCCACCACCTTGGCAAGCCGCAGCCCTTCGGAGACCCCAATGGCCAACGCCTATCGCGCCCTCTTCGCTGCGCCCGGAAGCTTGGGCTTCGCTCTCGCTGGCCTGCTGGCCCGGCTGCCACTGCCCATGACCGGCATCGGCATCATTACTTTGTTGGCACAGCTGCGTGGCAGCTACGCACTGGCCGGTGCGGTGTCGGCGACCTTCGTTCTGACCTATGCACTGGCTTCCCCCCGGATTTCACGGTGGGTGGATCGGTACGGTCAGGCCAGGGTCTTGCCGTGGGCTTCGGCTGCCAGCGTGGTCGGCATGCTGTTGCTCATCCTTGTCAGCTATTGGCAGGCATCGGATCGGCTGCTGTTTCCCTGCGCTGCCTTGGCCGGATGCATGCCCAGCATGTCGGCGATGGTCCGAGCGCGTTGGACCGCCCTGTATCGCGGACAGCCGCAATTACAGACCGCCTATTCACTGGAAACGGTGTTCGATGAAATGAGCTTCATCGCCGGACCGCCGCTGTCGGTAGGCCTCTGTGTTGCCCTGTTTCCGCAGGCCGGTGTACTGCTGGCGGCACTCCTGCTGGCCATAGGAACCGCTGCGCTTGTACTGCAGCGAGCAACGCAGCCGCAGCCCGAACTGCAGGCCACAGGCGACGCCGCTCAATCGGTACTGGCAATTGCAGACGTACGCCTACTCACCCTGCTGATGGTTGCAATGGGCGTGATCGTTGGAACCATCGACATCACCAGCGTGGCCTTCGCCGAACAGCACGACCAACCAATGGCTGCCAGCATCGTGCTGTCTGCCTATGCGTTGGGCTCCTGCGCAGCAGGCCTCATGTTTGGTGCGCTGAAACTCAAAACCCCTTTGCACCAATTGCTGCTGTGGGGCGGCACCGCGACAGCGCTGACCACACTGCCCTTGCTATTGGTAGCAGACCTGCCAGCGTTTGCAGCAAGCGTGCTGCTGGCGGGCATGTTCTTCGCACCAACGATGATCGTGGTGATGTCGTTGGTCGAGCGCAGCGTGCCGGAGCAACAGCTGACCGAAGGCATGACCTGGCTGCTGGCCGGACTGAATATCGGCGTCGCATCAGGCGCCGCAGCAACCGGGCAACTGGTGGATCTGGCCGGCGCCCAGGCTGGCTTCGCCATCAGCGTTGGTGCTGGTGCTGCAGTGCTGCTGCTGTCGATCTGGATCAGCCGACGCCTACGTCCCTGCCTGCAGCATTCCGCCAACGCTTGTTGACGCTGCCGACACCTCTTCCATCAGGAACAAACCATGCAAACCCAATCCTCCACGGCAGCCGCCGTGGCCCACCCGTGGCTGGCAGTTGTTGCCATAGCCCTGGCAACCTTTTCGGTAGTCACCACCGAGATGCTGCCGGTCGGCTTGCTTACCCCCATCGCCACCGATCTTGGCATTTCAACCGGCACCGCTGGATTGCTGATATCGGCGCCCGCATTGCTGGCCGCACTGTTCGCGCCGCTGGTGGTGATTGCCGCTGGTGGCATCAACCGCCGCTACATTCTCTGTGCGCTGCTGGCCTTGCTGGTGGCGGCCAATGCAGCGTCCGCGATCGCACCGAACATGCAATGGATGCTGGCTGCCCGATTGTTGGTGGGCGTGTGCATGGGTGGGATCTGGGCAATTGCGGGTGGGCTGGCGATGCGATTGGTATCGGCGCAGCGCGTGGGGCTGGCCACCTCGATCATCTTCGGTGGCGTCGCCGCCGCCTCCGTCCTTGGCGTTCCGCTGGGCGCATGGGTCGGTGAGCTGCTTGGATGGCGCAAGGCGTTCGCGGGCATGGCGCTACTTAGTGCCACCGTGCTGCTGCTTCAGTTTGCCGTGATTCCCTCACTGCCAGTCGTAGCGTCGATGCAACTGCGCCACTTCGCAGAACAACTGCGCAATCCACGCGTGCGGCTCGGGCTGGGGGTGACGCTGCTGTTGGTGACCGGCCACTTCGTGGCATTCACGTTTGTCCGGCCACTGCTGGAACTGGTATCTGGCGTGGACGCCTCATGGATCGGCGGGCTGCTGCTTGCCTACGGCGTGGCCGGGATCGGCGGCAATTTCCTGGTGGGGCTGATCGCCTCGCGGCAGGTGTCCAGCACGGTGATGGCCATCGCAGCTGGCTTGCTGGCTACCTCAATCCTGTTTCTCTCCATTGGCGCTGCGCCACTGCAGGGAAGCATGCTGCTGTTGCTCTGGGGGCTTGCCTACGGCGGCGTGTCGGTTGGGCTGATGACATGGATGTTGCAGGCGGCTCCGCGCGCGGTTGAGGTGACCAGTGCCCTGTACGTGGGTGTGTTCAATATAGGCATTGCACTTGGCGCGTGGGGAGGCGGCCTGCTGCTCGACCAGCTTGGCCTGAGCGGCAACCTATGGGCGACGGCTCTGCTCGCCGCCAGCGCGTTGCTGCTGTGCATCGCTGGCGTTGATCGTGGTGGACGTCCCAACGTGGATAGCGGCAATTGAACTCCCAACACGCGGACCCGGCCATCTCGACCCGCCCACCACGACAGGCCGCATCCGCCGATATGCGCTGGCTCGCGCATGACTTCCGCAACTTGACGAAAGATCGGTTTTCTCAATACTTCGCCAATGCTGAGCCAACACTTCCTGTTCTTCTTTGCCATGCTCGGCGCCTTCATTGGCACCGTCCTGGCATCGTTCCTGTGGTGGCGGGCCAAGGGCGAGCCCAGCCAACGCTGGCTGGCACTGCTGATTCTGGTCGTAGGCATGCGTACCGGCAAATCGGTCGCCTATTACTTCTGGCCGGACATTCCCCGGGTGTTCCTGCAACTGGGTTTGACCGCCTGCTTCATGATCGGGCCGTGCCTGTTCTTTTTACTGCGTTCGAGCCTGGCCGGCACTCCCGGTCCACGGCTGGCAGACCGCTGGCACCTCACCGCGTTGCTGGCCATTGTCATCGGGGTAAATGTATTCCTGCCCTACACCAGCCATCCCGAGCTGTGGCTGCATACCATCACCCCGACCATTCAATATGTCTGGCTGGGCTACCTGCTATTGGCCAGTGGACTGCTGTACCGGCACCGCGCCCACCTCACCGGCACCCCCTCTGGCGCGCTGTTGCTCGGAGCCCTGCTCGGTGTGTGGCTGATCTGGGCCGCCTATTTCACTTCCGGCTATACCTCTTACATCGTTGGCGCGCTGTCCTTCACCTTCATCCTGACCGCGAGCGTACTGGTCTATCTGCGCCTGCGTTCCGGCCAGGCACCGATCGAGCCCTACCAGGACCGACGTATTTCCGAAGACGAGGCAGCGCCACAACTGCAGGCCCTGGCCGAGCTGATGGCGCGCGAGCGCCTGCATCTGGACCCGGGGCTGACCCTGCCCCGTCTTGCTCGTCGGCTCGGCATTCCGCAGACCCGGTTGTCGCAGCTGTTGAACGACAACAAGCAGATTTCGTTCAAACAATACCTGGCGCAGTTGCGTGTCATCGAAGCAAAAACACTGTTGCTGCAGCTGCCGCCAAAGCCGCTGGAGCTGGTCGCCGAGGAGGCTGGCTTCCAATCGATGTCCACCTTCCACGCTGCCTTCAAAAAGCTGGAGGGCCTGCCACCGGGGGCGTTCCGCGCAGCTGCCGGCAACTCCTGAAATTGATTCCAGCACTCCGGAAATACACATCAAGACATTGATTTAAAAGGGGAGATATAAGCTGCAGGCTCACCCCAACGAGCCGGCGCCATGCCCTTACATCGACTCCTCAAACCGTTGCTGATCCTGCTGCTATGCGCATGGCAGGGCGGCATTTCCAACGCCGCTGCGAGCGCGGGGCCCGCCATGGAGCGGCCGCTGCCTGACACATCCGTGCACCAGGCCGACAACAAGCAACTTGTCGCCAGCACCAGCCTGGCCGTCCCCAACAGGGCCGGACAACAACGCATCCTGTTCATCCTTGCCAGCAGCAAGGTGCACGGCAGCTCCAACATCCCGGCCAGCATCAGCTTCGGCGAGGTGGTCCATGCATGGGATACGTTCCAGGCCGCTGGCTATGCGGTGGACTTCGTTACCCCTGACGGCGGCGACGTGCCCATCCTCGACCCCTACGTGGGCAAGGAAGTGGAGCCGCGCCTGCAGGACGACCGCATCATGCGCGGCCTGCGCAACACCGCCACACCAGCGCAGGTCGATCCCGGCCTGTACCGCGCCGTCTACTACGTTGGCGGCAGCAACGCCATGTACGGCGTGGCGGAGAACCGCGCCCTGCAGGACATCGCCATGCATGTCTACGAACGCAATGGCGGGGTGGTCTCGGCGGTGTGCCATGGCACGGCCGGAATCGTGAACCTCAAGCTCGCTGACGGCCAAAGCCTGCTCGCCGGCAAGCGCATCACCGGCTATCCCGAAGAACACGAAGACCGCAGTGCCCCCTACTTCAAGGAGTTCCCGTTCCAGATGCGGCAAGCGGTGCAGTCTCGTGGCGGCCTGTTCAACGTCGTGGACAGCAACGACCCCTATATCGAAGTCGACGGCCGGGTGATGACAGGCCAGAACTATCGGTCAGCGGCACCGCTGGCTGCAGCCGTGGTCGATGCGCTGCGCAAGCTCCCAACTCCGCAAACCGGCCAGCTCAGGAGGGACTAAGCAGCGAGAACGCACCCCGACCTCCGTCCATCCCCAGCTACATGAACCACCCAACCACACCCAGGACACCAATGAACACATCGATCCGATCCGCCGTTCTCGCAGCAGCACTGCTCCTGCTTCCCACCTCGCTGATGGCACAGAGCAACGAACGTGCCGAAGTTGATCGCGCCATGCAAACGCTGCTGCGCGGCTTCGAGGCCGGCGACGCCAACCTGCTCACCGGAGTACTCAGGAAAGACGGCGTGGTACTGGGGTACTCATCGACCCGCGGCGCCGTTGTCACGGAAACCACCGAAGAGTGGGCCAAGGGCTTTACCGGCAAGCCTGCCCCAGATGAGGCGCAACGTCATCGCCAATACCAGATTCTGGATGTGACGGACAGCGCGGCCGTGGTCAAGCTCACGCTCGACTATCCGACATGGGACGGCTCGGACTACCTGGCGTTGGCGAAGATCGACGGCAACTGGATGATCGTCAGCAAGTCATGGAGCGGCAAGCGCAAGACACCAGCAACCTGAGCGGCGCGTTGCTGTTTGCTTGAGTTACGTGGTGATGCGCCTGGTGAAAGCCGGGCGCATTGCCTGTGTGGTGTTGGCAAATAACGGGGCGCCAGGCATCGCGTGAGATATCCGCTTCTTGCGCCCACCGCTACACCGCCAATAGGCCGGCGCCCCTGCGCGGCGGGCGCCTTGCCCCCTTTCGCTGATGGGTACAGATGGACGGCCAGCTGACCGCTGGCACGTATGGACCAACATGACTTCCGGCAGGGATGTTCGGTGTTATACCTAACTATAGTATCAACACACCACACGAACACCAACCTGCTCGGTCGACCATGCCGGGCCCAGCAACATCAGCATCCAGGGGATCAAATGACGACAGGCAGATTGAAGGTGTGGATGTTGGCAGCGCTGATGGCTGCTGCCAGCAGCGCCCAGGCCAGTGAAGTTTCGGTGGACCGCGGCGCCTACCAGCTGAGCGCCGAGCAGTCGGGAACCGGGCCGGTCAAGGTGGTTTTCGAGTCGGGCTTCGGCCAGGGTAAAGACACATGGAAGGATGTGATCACTGCGCTTGGCTCCGGCTATCACTGCATCACTTATTCCCGCGCGGGGCTTGGCAAGTCGACCAGCGATGGCAAGCCCAAGGACATCGACGCTCACCTCATTGACCTCGGCGCCGTGATCGACGAACTGGCCACTGGACAGAAGCTGGTCCTGGTCGGGCATTCGTATGGTGGATTGCTGGTCACCGAGTTCGCACGTCGCCACCCGCGACAACTGCAGGCACTGGTGCTCGTTGACCCGGCAACGCTCGGCCAGCGACACGCCTTCAAGCAGACCGATGCAGCGCGTGTACTGGCCGATGATGCCACTCTGCTTGGCATGCTGCCGCCGTCCATGGCCGCCGACTATCAGGCATTGATCACCCAATTGGACGCGGCTACCGCGCAGACGCCACCCGCCATGCCGGATGTTCCGGTTGCGCTGCTTACTGCATCGCAGGTCGCCGCCGAGCCATTCGTTCTCGAGGAAACAGCTGCCGGCAAAGCGCTGTGGAAAGCGCAGCACGCTGCATTGTTCAGTGCCTTCAACCGCGGCTTTCATCGCTACTTCGTCACCGGCCACAACATTCATCGCGAGAACCCGGCAGCGGTTGCCGACGCTATCAAGGACATTGCAGGCAAGCATTGAGCTGCGTGCTCCGTGGCAGTGCTATCAACACGGGGCGAAACACGGGCAACTCCCCACCATCACCATCACGCACCCGCTGCTGATCGTTGCGCCGTGCCGCCAACGACCTTGAATTACCGAAGAGACGCGAACGAAATGAAGAGACTGGCTACCTTGTTGATGATTCTTCCGGCCGTGGCGCTTCCACTGTTGGCGCAGTCCGAAACGCGATCGTCACAAGCTGCGGCTGCGGAAGTGCATGCGGAGAGGCTTGATGACTTCATCAACCATGTCGAGGACCACAATGGCGGCATTGGCAGCCTATCCATCTTCAAGGACGGCCATGAGGTTTATGCCAGGAGCTTCGGACAACAGCACCTGCCTGGAATTGCACATGACGTTGACAGCAAGTACCAGATCGCTTCCGTGACCAAGATGGTGACGGCGATCCTGGCGCTCAAGCTGATCGAGGACGGTCGCCTGCGCCTGGATGACAGACTATCCAGTTTTTTCCCGGATCTGCCTTCCTCACAGACGATAGGCATCGGCAACTTGCTGGAGCACACCAGCGGCTATGGCAACTTCGCGATCAGAAATGGCCAAGTGTGGGTAGTTGATCCGCTAAGCCAGAACGAAATCCTGCAGGAAATACGAACCCAAGGGATTGCATTCGAACCTGGCGAACGCGTTGCCTACTCCAACTCCGCCTACTTCGTGCTGCGGATGATCATCGAGCAGGTAGATGGGCGCGACTACCACGACATCGTCGCACAGGAAATCGCAGCACCTCTTGGCCTGCGCAACTTCGCATCCACACGCTCCCATTCCGGCAACACCTTCAAATCCTATGCATTCGCCGGGCTATGGCGGGAAATCAAGGATATCGATTACTCCAACGTGATCGGCGTTGGCGACATCGCAGCCACCACACACGACCTGAATGTGCTGATCACCGCGCTGTTCGAGCACAAGCTGCTGCGCAGTGAGAGCGTGGAACAGATGAAGCCGCGGCCGGCTGGCAGCGGTTGGGGGCGAGGACTGGCCGAGTTCAACTACGGCGGGAATCACTTTCTAGGTCACGGCGGCGACGCTCTAGGCTCCCACACGCGCGTGATCTACAACCCGAACGATGGAGTAGCGATCGCGTACTCCACCAACGGCGAACGCATCCCGACCAACGAATTTCTGCAGGCAATCGTTGATCTTGTCTACGGTCGCGAGGCGATGTTGCCGGTGATCAAGTAGACGGGGAAACCGGGGTCGGAAACTGGGGGCAGCGGAAACTGGGGTGAGCGGTGGGGTTTTGGGCGCCAACCCCCCAAGACCCCCCGGATTTTTGGCCCCGGGTTTTCATTG
>NZ_JBRRCU010000072.1:0-19390 GCF_056759195.1 Stenotrophomonas sp. STEN083
TCCATGCTCGGCAGAGGCGTTCCCGGTAATGCCCCTGCCGAGCATGGCTCGGCACTACCTGGTTATGCCATCTGCCATTGGTTGCGCGCGCAAGCGTATGCACTCGCGCCTTGCCCTGCGGACGTAGAATAGGGCGATGAACGAAGTCGACCATAGCCATCTCGTGCACGGTCGTCGGCAACGCCCGGATGGGCCGTCGCCGGTGGACGTGATTTCCGTGCAATCCCAGCTTGTGTACGGCCATGCCGGCAACAGCGCGGCAGTACCGCCGCTGCGCGCCCTGGGCCTGCGCGTCGCCGAAATTCCCACCACGCTGCTCAGCAACGCGCCGTTCTACGCGACGTTGCGCGGCCGTGTGCTGCCTGCAGACTGGTTCGCGGAACTGCTGCAGGGCGCAACCGAACGGGGCCTGCCGCAACGCGCCGGTGCCTTGGTTTCCGGTTACTTCGGCAGCGTCGCCAATGGCGCCGCCTTCGCAGATTGGCTCGACGAAGTGCTGCCGCAATCGCCGAACCTGCGTTACTGCCTGGATCCAGTCATCGGTGACACCCATACCGGGCCCTACGTTGAGCCGGGGCTGGAAAAGATCTTCATCGAGCGCCTGTTGCCGCATGCCTGGTTGGTAACGCCCAATGCCTTCGAGCTCGGCCGGCTGACCGGCATGCCCGCATTGGAGCAGGACGACGCCATCGCCGCCTCGCGCAAGCTGCTGGAACGCGGCCCGGAATGGGTGATCGCGCACTCGGTGTCCGGTGATCCGGGCGAGTTGGTGACCTTGGCCATTGGCCGCGAACAGATCTGGCGTTGGACCTCACCGCATCTGCCGGTGGATGTGGCCGGTACCGGTGACGTGTTGATGTCGCTGCTGGTCGCCTTCCTGCTGAAGGGCCATAGCTTCGAAGACGGCGTGAGCCGCGCCATCGCTGGTGTGCACGCAGCGTTGGAAGCGACCCTGGCAACCGGTGTGGAAGAGTTCGACGTGCTGGCGGCCGCACCGGCTGCCTTGGGTACGCCATACCGCTTCCGCGCCGAGCGTCTGGCGTGAGTTTGCGCCCAGTCATTGGCATCGTCGGTAGCGGCGGTGCTTTTGGACGTTGGCTGCGTGGTTTCTTCGAGTCACGCATGGGTTTGCAGGTGATCGGTCACGATCCGGTCGATGCGAACTCGCAGACGCCGGAGCAGTTGCTGGAACAGGCCGACGTATTGCTGTTCTCGGCGCCGATCCGGCATACGCCTGCATTGATCCGCGAGTACATCCGGCAATCGGCCGGACGTGAGCGCGGCAAGCTGTGGCTGGACGTCACCTCGATCAAAGCCGAGCCGGTGGCGGCGATGCTGGAATCACAGGCCTTGGTCGCCGGCCTGCACCCGATGACCGCACCGCCCAAGGCGCCGACCTTGAAGGGCAGGGTGATGGTGGTCTGCGAAGCGCGGTTGGATGCGCGCTGGCAGGTATGGCTGGATGAGCTGTGCATCGCCTTGCAGGCCGAATGCGTGCGCGGCACTGCCGAACACCACGATCGGGTGATGGCGCTGGTGCAGGCGATGGTGCATGCCACGCATCTGGCCCAGGCTGGCGTGCTGCGCGAATATGCGCCGATGCTGGGCTCGCTGAGCGAATTGATGCCGTATCGCTCGGCCGCCTTTGAGCTGGATGCGGCGGTGATCTCGCGCATTCTGTCGTTGAACCCGGCCATCTACGAAGACATCCAGTTCGGCAATCCGCATGCCGGCGAGGTATTGGATCACCTGTTGCAGCAACTGCAGCAGCTGCGTGGCCTGGTGGGGCAGGGCGATGATGCCGCGCGTGCGGCGTTTCGTACGCAGTATCTGACCGATAACAAGGCTGCGGTGGATGAGCAGACCCTGCGCGATGGCAACTACAGCTTCGAGCGTGTCGGCTACCTGCTGGCGGACCTGACCGATCAACGTGCGATGAGTGTGCATCTGCCTGAAGACCGAGCGGGTTCATTGCGTGAGCTGCTGCATGTGTTCGAACGCCATGGCATCAGCCTGGCCTCGATTCATTCCTCGCGTACGCCCAGTGGTGAGGTCCACTTCCGCATGGGCTTCGTGCAGGCCTACGCGGCGGATGTGATTTCAGCGGCAAGCGACGAGATCAACAGCAGCGGCATAGGCCGGGTGCTGGAGCGTTAAGCCCGCTGGGTTTGTAGGAGCGGCGTAAGCCGCGAGGCTAATAGCGCCAGCCGAAGCCGATAGCGCATTGCCGCTGCCAAGGCGCCTTGGTCGTCGGGGTCCCTCAGCATCGCGGCTTACGCCGCTCCCACAAGAGCCAGGGCGGCTAGAGCAGCTCTCCCCAACCCTCCCCTTTGCTGCGCAAAAGTGAGGGGGCTCCACCCTATCTGCGTCTCACCAGCTGCGACTTAATCCACAGCGGCGTGTGTGCAAGCATGTGGATAATCACTGACATCCATTGCGGCACAAGGCTGTCAAGATGGTTGGTGAAAAATTGAGCAGTCGCAGGCCGGATCGGCAAAGCGTATTCAGAATTGCCCGGACAGTCGCCGGCTGGGCCTTCCTGATGCGCGCCGGCAATGATCACGGCGCGCTGCAGAAGCAGGGAATCAGGCCCGGTAGGGCTGGTTCATCGACAGGCTGACTTCGCCATCGGCACTGAACAGGTTGCTGCCACGACGAAGCAGCGGCCGGCCATCG
Organism: Stenotrophomonas sp. STEN083; assembly: GCF_056759195.1. Lineage (NCBI taxonomy): Bacteria > Pseudomonadati > Pseudomonadota > Gammaproteobacteria > Lysobacterales > Lysobacteraceae > Stenotrophomonas > Stenotrophomonas sp. STEN083. Next base: position 2,677 of record NZ_JBRRCU010000072.1, read on the forward strand.
GCAAGTTCATAACGCGGCGGACGGTTGGTGTTGGCTTCGGTGCTGACGGGCTCATCTAGAAACTCGATGACGATGCAGCTTTCGCCATCGCGGGTGGTCGCTGGAAATTGTCGGAACGCCATAGCTCGCCTCCAATGCTGGGAAGGTGGTCGCAGTGCATCGGTGCGACCACCCTGTGAGCTTGCCGTCGGCGTTGTTAGCGTTGCGTTACCGCAGTGTTCTCAATCTATGAATTGCAGCCGTGCCAGCTCGGCATACAAACCGTCCTGTGCCAACAGTTCAGCATGCGTGCCCTGCGCGACGATACGGCCATGGTCCATCACCACGATGCGGTCGGCTTTGAGCACGGTTGCCAGGCGATGCGCGATGACCAGCGTCGTGCGCCCAGCCATCAGCCGTTCCAGTGCCTGTTGCACAGCGCGTTCGCTCTGTGCGTCCAGCGCGCTGGTGGCTTCGTCCAGCAGCAATACCGGCGCGTCCTTGAGCAGGGCGCGAGCGATCGCCACGCGCTGCTGCTGGCCACCGGACAGGCGCGCACCGCGCTCGCCCAGGTCGCTGGCATAGCCTTCCGGCAGCTGCATCAGGAAGTCGTCGGCCTCGGCTGAGCGCGCAGCAGCGCGAACTTCCTCGTCGCTGGCTTCGAGCCGACCATAGCGGATGTTGTCGGCTGCGCTGGCGGCAAACAGTGCTGGCTGTTGCGGTACCAAGGCAATGCTTTGACGCAGCTGCGCCGGGTCAAGCTCACGCAGGTCGATGCCGTCCAGACGCAGGCTGCCACTGTCCGGGTCATGGAAGCGCAACAGCAGCGACAGCACCGTGCTTTTGCCGGCACCTGAGGGGCCGACCAAAGCTACGGTTTCGCCCGGTGCCACGGTCAGGCTGAAATCATCCAGTGCCGGATGATCGGGGCGTTGCGGGTAATGGAACGACACATGCTCGAAGCGGATCTCGCCGCGAACCGGTGAGGGCAGCGGTTGCGGCTGTGCGGGTGCGGTGATCTGCGGACTCTCGGCCAGCAGTTCACCTATCCGGCCCATGCCGCCAGAAGCGCGCTGCAGCTCATTCCAGACTTCGGCCAAGGCGCCGACCGAACCACCGCCGATCAAGGCGTACAGCACGAACTGGCCCAGCGTACCGGCTGTCATGCGGCCGTCGACGACGTCGTGCGCGCCCGACCACAGCACCGCAACGATTGCGCCAAACACCAACACGATGGCGATGGCGGTGACAAAAGACTGGGTGCGGATGCGGCGCTTTGCGGTGGCTACCGAGATATCCAGCGCGGCCTCGAAGCGGCCGCGCTCGTAGGGCTCACGGGCATGTGCCTGCACCGTGCGCACCGCGCCCAATGTTTCCGAGGCCAAGGCATTGGCGTCAGCGACGCGGTCCTGGCTGGCGCGGGAGATCTTCTGCAGCTTGCGTGCGCCCAACACGATCGGCAGCACCGCCAACGGAATGCCGATCAGCGAGTACACCGCCAGGTGCGGACTGGTGACGAACAACATCACCATCGCGCCGATCACGGTGACGCTGCTGCGCAGTGCCACCGACATGGTCGAGCCGATCACGCTGCGCAGCAGTTCGCTGTCGGCGGTCAGTCGCGACACCAGCTCGCCACTGCGGGTGCGGTCGTGGAAACCGGCGTCCAGGCCGATCAGGTGCGCATAGAGCTTGCCGCGCAGGTCAGCGACAACTTTCTCGCCCAGCAAAGACACAAAGAAGAAGCGCGCGGCAGTCGCCAATGCCAGCACTACCGCGACGATGAACAACAGCATGAAGGCGCGGTTGATCTCGCCACCACCGGAGAAGCCGTGGTCGATCATCTGCTTGACCGCCATCGGCAGGCTCAAGGTCGCCGTCGACGACACCGCCAAGGCCACCAGCCAAGCGGTGAACAGGCCGGCGTGGCGACGCACGAACGGCCATAGGGTTTTCAGGCTGCCGAGTTTCTGCAGCTTGCGCTGCGGCGGGGGGGAAGCTGCTTCAGTCATGGTCGACGGGTTCGCTCAGGCGTAGGCGGTCGCGGGTGGCATCGCGCAGGCGTAATGCCAGCGCATCGATCTGGTCTGCCGGCAGGCGCACATGCAAGCGCAGGCCTTCGGGCAGGAATTGTTCGTCAAGCTTCTCGGCGCCGGTGGCACCTAGCAGGGTATGCACGATACCCATGTCCTCGAAGCCGCATTGCAGGATGCGCTCGGTCATCGGCACCAGCGGGCTGCGTTGGGCCAGTCGCAGGCATTCGGCCGCGGTGCCGCCATAAGCGCGAACCAAGCCGCCTGCGCCTAGTTTGATGCCGCCATACCAGCGCGTCACCACCACAGCGATGCGGTCATAACCTTGACCATCAATGGCCGCCAGAATCGGGCGTCCGGCAGTGCCTGCCGGCTCGCCGTCGTCGCTGGAGCGGTAGTCATTGCCATGCCGGTAGGCCCAGCAGTTGTGGGTGGCATCGACATCCGAAACCGACTGGATGAATGCCAGCGCTGCGCCGGCATCGCTGATCGGCGCTGCCTGCGCGAGGAAGCGGCTGTGTTTGATCTCCAGCTCGTGGCTGGCGGGTGCGGCGAGTGTGTCGAGCATTGCCGTCATTCTAGTGGCAGCGCTGCAAAGCGGAAGCCGATGCAGCTCAATCCTTGAGCAGCGGCCGCAGATCGCGCGGAATGCGCGCCTCCGGGTAGTCGTGGGCAAAGCGCCGCAGGCTGGCCTTTGCACCTTCCAGATCGCCGGCCTCGTGGCGTTCGCGGATGCGCTTGATCCATTGGTGGCGTGACAGCGTGGCGTCGGCCTCGATGTCGGGCGTGCTGTCTGCGGAGATGGCCTCCGCACGCTGCCGGCGCGCTTCTGCGGCCTTGCTTACGGCCTTGGCGCCGGCATGGGGGATTGGTGTGGAACCAGAAAACGCAGGGCGCTGCGACGGTGCAAGTGCTGGCGCGGCTTCGCTGCGATAGAAGTCACCTTGCGCGCCAACGGTGCTGATGTTCTGCTCGGCTTGAACCGGGGCAGCCATCGGTGCCGGGGCCATCATCGGCATTGGCGGAGCGGGGGGCGCGGGTGGTGCCGGAGGCGTAACCGGCGCATTGGAGAAGGCGCGTGGCGATTGCCCCGTATGGCTGGGGCTGGGTTTTTCGATGACGTTCGTCTCGTCATTGCCCGCAACATTTGCCTGCGGCGCATCGGCACGACGTTCCTTCGCGCTTGTCACGGACTGGGCTTGCGGCGCTGCGGGTGCCGAGGCAGCGGCAGCATCCGCATCCTCGGCTGTCTGGCTTGGCATTGGCGCAGCAGCCGGAGAAACAGCTACCTCTGCGGCTGCCATATCGGCAGCTGGTGCTTCCATTTCACCCTGCTGCATTGCTGGCTGGGGCGGCAGCGGGCGCAGCTGCCAGGCAAGGCCAACCACCAGCACCAGCGATGCGGCCACGGCGAACGAAGATACCAGCCCACGGCGGCGACCCCAGCCGCGATTCCGCGGTGGTGGAGGCAGGTTCGTTGTGGGCGCTTCGCGATGCGCAACCCGTGTCTCTGATTGGGGGTGAGCCGGTGCCTGTGGGTTGCCCTTGGCCATGGCCAGGATGCGGGCATCCAGCTGCGCGCTGGGCCCTGCGACACCAGCGCCCGGACGGCCGAGCAGTCGGGCCAGCTCACGCTCTTCGGGGGTCAGCATGTCTGAGATGTTCATTCGCTCAACCTCGCGCGCAGCTTGTCCATCGCATAGCGCAGCCGCGACTTGACGGTTTCCCGGCCCACGCCGGTGATCTGCCCGATCTCCTCCAGGCTGAGTTCCTGTTCCAGTCGCAGGATCACGACTTCCTGTTGTTCCGGTGGCAACTCGGCCAAGGCTTGGCGCAGTTGCAGGCGCTGGGCTTGTTCGTCTGCCAGTAATTCCGGCGTGCAGTTGTCGGCCAGACGCGCGGTGCGCTCGTCGGCGTCTTCTGGTGCTGAAGGACGATGGCGGGCTGCCCGCCAATGGTCGTTGAGGCGGTTGTGGGCGATACGGAACAGCCAGGTGGCAAAGGCCGCGTCAGGCTTCCAGCCAGCGCGGGCATTGATCATCTTCTGCCAGACGTCCTGAAAGAGTTCCTCGGCCAACGGCCGGTCGCGCAGCTGGCCGAGCAGGTAGTGGAACAGCCGCGCGCGATGCCGGGCGTAGAGCTCGGAGAACGCATCGCTGTCACCGTCGGCATAGGCCAACATCAGCACTTCATCGGTAGGGGTTTGGACAGCGGTATCCACCCGCCAAGCGTAGTGGCTGGCTTGGATTCTGCCTAGCTCCGTGGGAGGTCGAGGTAATGCGCATTCATAATCGTGAATCGGAATCTTTTTCTGCGACGCACTGCTCTTGACCGCTACGAAAGGTATGCTGCGGGTTCAGGGGGGAGTTCCGGGATGCCGGGACCCAGAGAGAACGGATACATGTCGTATAGCGAGCTTGACGCGAAGGTCGAAATCCAACGCGCCGATACATCTTCGCCGGTCACCAAAGTGGTAGCGACATTGCAGAGCTTGTTGCCTCCCGTCAGCACGGTTGCGCTGGCGTGGCGTGATGGCCAGCTGGGCAAGGGTAGCTGCAGTTTCCCGGAATCAGCCGATGGTCTGTGCCAGCTGGCGCGTGACTGCCTTGCAGGCAATACGGAAGACCTTCCCGGCTCCGTGCATCTATTGGAATGGAGCCACGACAGCGGCGCAGACTACGTACTGCTGATCGATCCCGAACAGGCACTGCCGGTTGCACGCCGCGAAGCATGGCAGGGCACGGCGCGGGTGCTGATCTGCTCGGCCATGGAGCTGATGCGCCAGCGCATCCAGATCGAAGAACTGCAACGCTCCAAACAGCTGCAGAAGGCATTGTTCGAAATTGCCGATCTGGCCGGTGCCGATCTGGCGATGACGGAGATGATGGCGCATTTCCATCGCATCCTCGGTTCGTTGATGTACGCGGAGAACTGCTACATCGTTGAGTGTGATGAGAATCAGCAGAGCCTGGAGTTCCTGTATTTCGTTGATACCCATGACAGCTATCTGCCTGATCCCGGGCGTCGCTACCGTTACGAGGAAATGCCGGCCAGTTTGACCTTTGCGGTGCTGCGCAATGGTCGGGCACTGAGCGGGCCGTCGCGTGAGCTGGCCAAATATCTGGAACAGCCGTACGAGGTGTCGGAGGGCGAGGAGAGTACCGACTGGCTGGGTGTGCCGATGTGGCGGGACAACCGGGTGTGCGGTGCGATCGTGGTGCAGAGTTATGTCGCCGATGCCTGCTATGGCGAGGAAGAGCTGGCGCTGCTGAACTTTGTCGCCAAACACATCCTGACCGCGATGGATCGGCATCAGGCGCATGCGCAGCTGGAACAACGGGTCTGGCAGCGCACCCAGGATCTGGAGCGCATCAACGACCACCTGCAGGGCGAGATCATCGAGCGTCGGCGCGCGGAACTGCTGCAGGCGGCGCTGTTCAACATCTCCGAGTTGGCGATGAGCGGCAGGGCTACGGGCGACTTCTACGCGCAGGTCCACGAGATCATTGGTCGGCTGCTGGATGCCAGCAATTTCTACGTGGCGATGGTGACCGCAGATGCGACCGGTATCGAGTTTGTCTATTCAGTCGATCGCTTCAACCGCGAACGTGCAACCCGGATTTTCAGCGATGGCCTGACCGAGTATGCGCTGCAGCGCCGCGAGCCGGTGCTGCTGACGCGCGTCGATATCGACACGTTGATCGCGGCTGGGACTTTGAAAGAATTCGGCGCCAAGTCGCAGTGCTGGCTGGGTGTGCCCTTGTTCAGTGATGACGAAGTAGTAGGTGTCATCGCGGTGCAGAGCTACAACCCGGAGGTCGCGTTCACTGCCGATGATCAGCGCTTGTTGGTGTTTGTCGCCCGCGCCATCGGCAACAGTCTTGCTCGCCAGCGCGATCAACAGCGCTTGGTGCAAGCCCATGCCGACCTGGAATTGCGCGTGACAGAGCGCACCCGTGAGCTGGGCGAGGTAAATCAGAAGCTGCTGGGACAGATTGGCGAACGTATGCGCGCCGAGCAACGTTTGACCCACCTGGCCATGCACGATGTATTGACCGGGCTACCCAATCGCCTGCACCTGCAGGACCGATTGGAGCGTGCAATCGAGAACGCGGAATTGGGTATCGCCCCGCATTTTGCGTTGTTGTTCCTGGATCTGGATCGCTTCAAGTGGGTCAACGACAGTATTGGTCATGCCGCTGGCGACCAGATGCTGGTTGAGGTCGCGCGCCGGCTGGTGGGCCTGGTTCGGGGTGAGGACGTGGTGGCGCGGCTGGGCGGCGATGAGTTCGCGCTGCTTGTGCATTCCGACCGTGGCTCGAATGCAGCGATGGACCTGGGCCGTCGCCTGCTCAAGGCGCTGGAGGCGCCGATGTGGGTGGACGGACGCGAGCTGTTCCCATCCGGCAGTATCGGCATTGCGGTATGGGATGCCCGCTACACATCTGGCGCAGACCTGCTGCGCGATGCGGACGCTGCCATGTACCGGGCCAAGCTCAAGGGTCAGGACCGCTGCGTGATGTTCGATGGCGCGATGCATGACGAGGCCATGCGTAGTCTGGAGCTCGAGGCGGATCTGCGGCGTGCGATCAAGAAACGGGATTTCGTGCCGTATTACCAGCCGATCGTGTCCTTGTTTGATGGCGAGGTGGTCGGCCATGAGGCGCTGCTGCGTTGGCAGCATGAGCGTCGCGGCGTACTGCTGCCGGGCGAATTTTTATCGCTGGGTGAAGAAAGCGGCCTGATCGAACAGGTTGATTGGCAGATTTACGAGCAGGTGATGCAGGACATGGCAGCCTCGGCTGTCGGCTACATCTCGGTGAACGTGTCGCCGCGGCATTTCCGTTCGGTTGAGTTCGCGCCGCGGTTGCTCGGGATGCTCGACGCGGCGGGGGCAGATCCCGGGCGTCTGCGTGTTGAGATCACCGAGATGGCCTTGCTAGATGACGAGCCGCGCACCTTGCGTGCATTGCACCAGCTGCGCGAGCGTGGTGTGGTGGTGCAGCTGGATGACTTCGGTACCGGTTATTCGGCGCTGTCCTATCTGCATCGCTTCCCGATCAGCGCGCTGAAGGTGGATCGCAGCTTTGTTGCCGGGCTGCATGATGAAGGCAGCAACAGTACGCTTGCGCTGGTGGAAGGCGTGCTGTCGCTCGCACGCACGTTGGGCATCGAGACGATAGGCGAGGGCATCGAGAACGAACGACAGCTGCAGACGCTGAAGGAGCTCGGCTGCAACTTCGGCCAGGGTTACCTGCTGGGTTACCCGGCGCCCCGCGAAGAGAGCTTGCAGCGCGCATAAGCACCGGCTTTTGTAGGAGCGGCGTCAGCCAGCGAAGCTGGAATTGCTTCCGTTGCGCACCAGTTGCGATTGCATGATGCGCAGTGGACTTTGCTTGGAAGACAGGCGACCTGTTCGTTGTACGAGCTTCGCGGCTCACGCCGCTCCTACATAAGCGTGCTCGTGCCTCAACGCAGCGCGTTGCGCTTCTTCTCGTCGAACCACTTGTCGGCCTGCGCCGGCGAGTAGTTGCGCATCCATTCCAGCATCTGCGTGGCGTCGTCGCCGTACCACAGGTCTTCGCGTTGCTCCGGGTGCAGGAAGCGCTCGCTGACCATCGTGTCGATCATGCCGATCAGTGGCTGGTAGAAACCGTCGATGTCGAGGAAGGCGCAGGGCTTGTGGCCGATGCCGAGCTGACGCCAGGTCAGCATTTCGAAGATTTCTTCGGCGGTGCCGAAGCCGCCGGGCAGGGCAACGAAGGCGTCGGAAAGGTCGAACATGCGCGACTTGCGCTCATGCATGGAGCCGACGATTTCCAGCGAGGTCACGCCCTTGTGCGCGACTTCCATGTCCACCAGGTGCTGCGGGATCACGCCGGTGACTTCGCCACCTGCTGCCAGCACGCCATCGGCTACCGCGCCCATCAGGCCGGTGCGGCCGCCGCCATAGACCAGACGCAAGCCTTCGTTGGCGATGCGCGTGCCCAGTTCGGTGGCGCGTTCGACATAGATGGGCTTGGCACCGGGGTTGGAGCCGCAATAGACGCAGATGGACTTCATGTGTTGTTCCTGAAGGATGGGAAGAGGTGGTCGTTCTGCTGCCGATGAATGCGCGAGCAGACCGGGGACTACAAAAGCAAGAAGGCTCCGCCGGAGCGGAGCCTTCAGGTCACAGGCCGTGGAGCTTAGTTGGCCTTGTGGATGGCGCGCTTGGTCACTGCCATTGCCGCGTCGTGCACTGCCTCGGACAGCGACGGGTGGGCGTGGCAGATGCGGGCCAGGTCATCGGACGAGCCGCTGAACTCCATGGTCAGCACACCTTCGTGCACCAGCTCGGAGACATTGGCGCCAACCAGGTGCATGCCCAGCACGCGGTCGGTTTCGGCGTGAGCCAGCACCTTGACGAAGCCAGCCGGCTCCACCATGGCAACGGCGCGGCCGTTGGCGGCGAACGGGAAGCTGCCAGCCTTGTACGGGATGCCCTCGGCCTTGAGCTGGGCTTCGGTCTTGCCGACCCATGCCAGTTCCGGCTCGGTGTAGATGACCCACGGGATGGTGTCGAAGTTGACGTGGCCCGGCAGGCCAGCGATCAGTTCAGCCACGGCGACGCCTTCTTCAAAGCCCTTGTGGGCCAGCATCGGGCCGCGCACGCAGTCACCCACCGCCCACACGCCATCGACGCCGGTGTGGCAATGGTCGTCGACCACGATCTGGCCGCGCTCGTTGATCTGCACGCCGGTGCCATCGGCCAACAGGCCCTTGCTGGCAGCGCGACGGCCAACGGCCACCAGCAGCTTGTCGACGGTCAGGCTCTTCTCGCCTTCGGCATCGGTGTAGCTGACGATGACTTCTTCGCCCTTGATCTCGGTCTTGGAGACCTTGGCGTTGAGCAGGATGTTCAGGCCCTGCTTCTTGAATTCCTTGGCGGCAACCTTGGCGACTTCAGCATCGGCAGCAGCCAGGAAGTCCGGCAGTGCTTCCAGGATGGTGACGTCCGAACCCAGGCGCTTCCACACGCTGCCCAGTTCCAGGCCGATCACACCGGCGCCGATCACGGCCAGGCGCTTCGGCACTTCGGTGAAGTCCAGCGCGCCGACGTTGTCGACGATGTGCTTGCCGTCAAACTTGGCGAACGGCAGTTCGATCGAATCCGAACCGGCGGCGATGATGACGTTGGTGCCCTTGAGCTCGACTTCCGAGCCGTCGTGTTGCTTGACCTTGACCACATTGCCGGCCTGCAGCTGGCCGAAGCCGTAGTAGGTAGCAACCTTGTTGGCCTTGAACAACTGGGCGATGCCGCCGGTGAACTGCTTCACGATGGCATCCTTGCGGCCGACCATCTTGTTCACGTCGATCTTGGCGTCGTTGAAGCTGATGCCGTGCTGATCGAAGATGTGGCCCATGTTCCAGTACTGGCGCGAGGAGTCCAGCAGCGCCTTGGACGGGATGCAGCCCACGCGCAGGCAGGTGCCGCCCAGCGCCGGCTTGCCGTCCTTGCCCAGCGCTGCATCGATGCAGGCGGTCTTCAGGCCCAGCTGTGCGGCGCGGATGGCAGCGTGGTAGCCGGCCGGACCAGCACCGATGACGACGACGTCGAATTGTTCAGCCATTTGAGATTCCTTGTTGCCTGTCCCTTCTCCCGCCGGGAGAAGGTGGCGCGTAGCGCCGGATGAGGGTGCGGGTGAGGCTTGCCCTCACCCCAACCCCTCTCCCGCGAGCGGGAGAGGGGCTCAGAGCAATTACAGACCGAACAGCATGCGGCCCGGGTTTTCCAGCTGGTTCTTGATGTCCACCAGGAACTGCACCGAATCCTTGCCGTCGATGATGCGGTGGTCATAGGACATGGCCAGGTACATCATCGGGGCGATCACGATCTGGCCGTTTTCGGCGATCGGACGGTCCTTGATGGCGTGCATGCCGAGGATGGCGCTCTGCGGCGGGTTGACGATCGGGGTCGACATCAGCGAGCCGAAGGTGCCACCGTTGGTCACGGTGAAGGTGCCGCCCTGCAGTTCTTCCAGCGACAGCTTGCCGTCACGGGCCTTCTTGGCGTAGTCGGCGATGGCCTTCTCGATGTCGGCGAACGACATGCGCTCGACGTTGCGCAGCACCGGGGTCACCAGACCCTTCTCGGTCGACACGGCGATCGAGATGTCCGAGTAGCCGTGATAGATGATGTCGTCACCATCGATCGAGGCATTGACCAGCGGGAAGCGCTGCAGTGCGTTGGCGGCAGCCTTGACGAAGAAGCTCATGAAGCCGAGCTTGATGCCGTGGGCCTTGACGAACTCTTCCTGCAGTTCCTTGCGCGCAGCCGAAACCTTGGACAGGTTGACTTCGTTGAAGGTGGTCAGCATGGCGGTCGAGTTCTTCGACTGCATCAGACGCTCGGCGATGCGCTTGCGCATGCGGGTCATCGGCACGCGTTCTTCCGGACGTGCACCGCCGGCCTTGCCGACGCCGCCGTTGCGGGCGAAGTTGACGATGTCTTCCTTGGTCACTGCGCCATGACGGCCGGTGCCGGCCACGTCAGCCGGGTTCACGCCTTCGGTGATGGCCGAGAAGCGGGCGCCCGGCGGCAGGCCGTCGGCAGCCGACTTGGCAGCCGGTGCCGGTGCAGCGGCAGCAGCCGGAGCGGCGGCGGCCGGGGCAGCAGCCTTCGGTGCCTCGGCAGCAGCGGCCGGAGCGGCAGCGGCAACCGCGCCTTCCTCGATGATCGCCAGCAGCTGGCTCGAGGTGACGGTGTCGCCTTCCTGGAACTTGATTTCCTTCAGCACGCCATCAACCGGCGCCGGCACTTCCAACACGACCTTGTCGGTTTCCAGGTCGAGCAGGTTCTCATCACGCTTGACCGCATCACCCACCTTCTTGTGCCAGGTGGCGATGGTGGCGTCGGAGACGGATTCGGGCAGTACCGGTACTTTGACTTCGGTGGCCATTTGGCTGATTTCCTGGTTTCGTTATTCTTGTGGAAAAGGGGGCTTATTCGGCGTAGTTGTCGTCGATCTTGTTGACCAGCGCGTCGGCGAGCAGCTGTGCGAGTTCGCGCAGGTGATCGGACATGTGGCCAACAGCAGGCGACGGAGAACGCGGACGACCGGCATAGTGCAGCGCCTGGCCATCGGCCACGCATGCCTGCAGGTGGTGCTTGATCTGGTACCACGCACCCTGGTTCATCGGCTCCTCCTGGCACCACACGACGTCGGTTGCCTTGCCGTACTTCTTCAGTTCGGCAGCCAGCGCCGGGCGCGGGAACGGGTAGAGCTGTTCCACACGCACCAGTGCCACGTCGTCCTGGCCGCGCTTGGTCACGTCTTCCAGCAGGTCGTAGTAGACCTTGCCCGAACACACGACGACGCGCTTGACCTTCTTGACGTCCGCGGTGACGTCGCCGATCAGGTGCTGGAACTCGCCATTGGCCATTTCGTCCAGGCTGGACACGGCCAGCTTGTGACGCAGCAGCGACTTGGGCGACATGACGACCAGCGGCTTGCGGGTAGCCATGCGCATCTGGCGACGCAGCATGTGGAATGCCTGCGCCGGGGTCGACGGCACGCAGACCAGCATGTTCTCCAGCGCGCACAGCTGCAGGAAGCGCTCAAGGCGCGCCGAGCTGTGTTCCGGGCCCTGACCTTCATAACCGTGCGGCAGCAGCAGGGTCAGGCCGGAGATACGGCCCCACTTTGCTTCGCCGGAGGCGATGAACTGATCGATCACGACCTGGGCGCCGTTGGCGAAGTCGCCGAACTGGCCTTCCCAGATGCACAAGGTGTTCGGATCGGTGGTGGAGAAGCCGTACTCGAACGCCATCACCGCTTCTTCGCTGAGCAGCGAATCGATGATGGTGGCCTGCTCCGGCGACTCGACCAGCTGACGCAGCGGCAGGTAGTAGTTATCGGTCTTCTGGTCGTGCAGGATCGCGTGACGGTGGGTGAAGGTGCCGCGGCCCACGTCCTGGCCAACCAGGCGCAGTGCGTTGCCTTCGTCCAGCAGCGTTGCGTAGGCCAGGTTCTCGGCAAAGCCCCAGTCGCCGAGGATTTCACCGGCGGCCATCTTGCGACGGTCGTCGTATACCTTGGCAACGCGCGAATGCACTTCCACGCCTTCCGGAATGGTGTTGATCATGGTGGCCAGCTGGGTCAGCTTGCCCATGTCGACCTTGGTGCTGACCGGATCGGACAGCTTGCCCGACAGGTACTTCGACCAATCCACGTACATCTTGCTGGTAGCCGGGGTCTTTTCGACCTTGGCCAGCTCGGTGGTGACTTCGCCCGAGTCCAGCTTGTTGCGGTAAGCGTCGACCATGTCCTTGCCGGCGCCGGCAGCGATGACGCCTGCGGCTTCCAGCTGCTCGGCGTAGAGCTCGCGGGTGGTCTTGTGCTTGCGGATCACCTGGTACATCAGCGGCTGGGTGATCGCCGGTTCATCGGCTTCGTTGTGACCCCAGCGGCGGTAGCAGACCAGATCGATCACGACGTCCTTGTTGAACTGCTGGCGGAAGTCATAAGCCAGCTTGGCCGCGAACACCACGGCTTCGGGATCGTCGCCGTTCACGTGCAGGACCGGCGCAGCAACCATCTTGGCGATGTCGGTGCAGTACAGGGTCGAGCGCGAGTCGTCGCGGTTGGAGGTGGTGAAGCCCACCTGGTTGTTGATGACGATGTGCACGGTGCCGCCGACCGCGAAACCGCGGGCCTGCGACATCTGGAACAGCTCCATCACCACGCCCTGGCCAGCGAATGCAGCGTCGCCGTGAATCAGGACCGGCATCACCTGCTTGCGCGCGGTGTCGTTGCGGCGTTCCTGGCGCGAGCGCACCGAGCCGACAACCACCGGATCGGCGATTTCGAGGTGGGACGGGTTGAACGCCAGGGCCAGGTGCACCGGGCCGCCATCGCTGGCGACGTCGGCCGAGAAGCCCATGTGGTACTTCACGTCACCGGCAACGGCGCGGTCGTCGTGCTCGAACTTGCCTTCGAACTCGTCGAACAGCTTGCGCGGGTTCTTGCCGAGGGTGTTGACCAGCACGTTCAGGCGGCCGCGGTGGGCCATGCCGATGATCACGTCCTTGACGCCTTCCTTGCCGGCGTCGCGGATGATGGTGTCCATCATCGGGATCAGCGAGTCGCCGCCTTCCAGCGAGAAGCGCTTCTGGCCGACGTACTTGGTGTGCAGGTAACGCTCGAGGCCTTCGGCCGCGGTCAGGCGCTCCAGGGTGCGACGCTTGGTGTCGGCATCCAGGTTGTAGTCGCCACCGGCGGTTTCGAGACGCTGGTAGAGCCACTGGCGCTGATCGACTTCGGCGATATACATGAACTCTGCGCCGATCGAGCCGGCATAGGTCGCCTTCAGGCGCGCAAGCAGGTCACGCAGCTTCATCCGCGGCTGGCCGCCAACACCGCCGGTGCTGAACTCGTCGTTGAGGTCGGCATCGCTGAGGTGGTGGAAGGGCAGGCCCAGGTCCGGCGGGTTGACCGGCGGGGTCAGGCCCAGCGGATCAAGATTGGCGCCGAGGTGGCCGCGCGAACGGTAGGCGGTGATCAGGCGGCCGACATTGCGCTCGCGCTCGTCGCCGGAACCGGCATTGGCGCCGACCTTGCCAGCATTCTTCGCGGCTTCGGTGATGTGTGCGATGGCGGCAGAGTGCGGCACATCGCCAGCTTCGCGGCCTTTGAAGCCGTCAAAGTAGGACTTCCACTTGGGGTCCACACTGTCCGGGGAGACGAGGTACTGTTCGTACAGGTCCTCGACATAGGAGGCGTTGCCGCCGGCGAGCTGCGATGATTGCGCAAACTGCTTCAGTAGATTGTCCACGATGGAGAGTCGGATTCACTTGTGGGGTAGTTCTGGGAACCGGCGGACCTGCTACAGCATCCCGCGCGGGCGTGTTCTAACCACGAAATTATACCCCTCACTGGACAGGAAGGGGCATCTACACTGTCCCGTGCATTAATACCTGACTGCGGCTTGTCCTGCCCCAGTCAGTGCTCAGACACCTAGTACGCGAAGCCCGTTGCAATCGCGTGAACGCTCCCAGATACGCTTGAACAGCGCTTCCTGCTGTTGCGCGCGGGCGGGGCTGTCCAGCGACAGTTCGCCTTCGACGCGGGCGCCCATTGGACGAAAGTAGCAGTCGCCGTGATCGTTGCTGATAGCGGCCGAACTGACCTCGCAGTCCATCGGGTCTACCGGCTCACGTAGCTTGAACACACTGGGCAGGCGCTGCGCCAGGGCGATGAAGGCCGTGGGCAGGGCGGGCAGGTCAGCCTCGTGCAGCAGCACTTGCACCTGCTTGTCGTGACGGGCGGTGGCAAAACGGCGCAACGCGTCCAGGATCAGCGGCTGGCCGAGCAGGGCATCGTTGCCGCGCAGCTGCAGGTGCAGGTGGCGGCGCGCTGCGTGGATCACCGCGGCCATGGCGGCGCGGGCCTGATCCGGGTCCTGCACCCGCATTGCCCCGTCCAGACGGCGGCGCATGGTCTGGTGGCCGATGCCGGCTTCTTCAAATTCCACGCCTTCCGGCAGGAAGCCATTGCAGGCGTAGAAGTCGCGGGCATGCAGCTGGGCGTGCAGGCTGACTTCGCCCCAGCCGCGTTTGCGAGCGACTGAAAACAGCGCATTCAGGAGGGCTTGGCCGACACCTTTGCCGCGCCAGGCGGCGAGCACCGCCATCCGGCCGATGCGCTGGTCGGGGGTCAAGCGGGCGGCACCGATGGCTTGGCCGTGTTCATCCAAGGCCAGGGCGTGGTCGCTGAGCGGGTCCAGCGCGTCTATTTCCAGCTCGGCCGGGACGTTCTGCTCGCTGACAAATACGGTATGACGCACGCCGTGCAGCAGGGTCTGCTGCACGGCGTAGTCGGCGATCTCTACATGGAAGATCGCGGTTTGACTCATGCCGACGGGGTTTCCGCGTCGTCTTCGTCTTCTTCCTCGCCGTCGTCGCAGATCACTACGACTTCGACGCCTTCCTCGTTGATCAGGACGGTCTCGATGCTGGCAACGGACGGCTCGCCTTCACCGGCTTCGCTGTACTCGATGACTTCGATCTCGACTTCCGGGGCATCGGCTTCGTCGTCGAAGTCTTCGTCGTCGAAATCTTCCTCGGCCACGTCTTCCATGGCTTCCAGCGCGTCCTGCTCGGCGAGCATGGCGGCAATGGTCTCCACGTCCAGCAGCTGATAATGGCCGCCGACGATCAGTTCCATCAGCGCATCACGGCCCTTGTTGCCGAGCTTGTTGAACAGGGCGATATCGATCTGTTCGGTACCGGCAAGGGTCTGCGCGTCCTTGATCGAGAGCTGGAACGCCAGGCCGGAGCAATACAGCGAGGCGCCACGGGTGGCGCGGCGCCAAGCCAGACGGGCCCACGGGTGGCGTTCAAGCACGCCGCCATTTTCCAGCTCGGCGACGACTTCTTCCGGCGACGGCGGTGCCTGCGAGGGCAGGATGTCGCCAGCGGCGCGGTAGGTGGTGATGAAGCGGCCGAACCAGTTGCCGAGGCGATCCGGGTCGTTCATGCGCAGCGCATTGAGTGCGGCGACTACACGCTTCATCGCGGCGGCATCGATCTCGTTCGGGTCTTCCGGCAGCTTCAGGTCCGGGTCCTGGAAGCGGATGGATTCGTCGGCGTCGGCGACCAGGTCATCCAGGTAATCGCTGATCAGCTCGGCCGAGGACGGCGCACGCATGCCGAAGGAGAAAGTCAGGCAGGGGTTCACAGCAACGCCGTTGTGCGGCACGTTCGGCGGCAGGTACAGCATGTCACCCGGGCCCAGCACCCAATCGTGGGTCGCCTTGAACTTCTTCAGTAGCTTCAGTTCGACGTCGGGACGGAACTCCAGCGACGGGCGCTTGCCCTTGGTCGACTCGCTGGCATCGATCTGCCAGCGGCGCTGGCCATGGGCCTGCAGCAGGAACACGTCGTACTGGTCGACATGGGCGCCAACCGAACCGCCGGTGGCGGCAAAGCTGATCATCACATCGTCCATGCGCCAGCGCGGCAGGAAGTTGAAGTAGGAGGTCAGGGCGCGCACTTCCGGGTCCCACTTGTCCACGTCCTGCACCAGCAGGGTCCAGTCGTGGTCGGGCATGCCGGGGAAGTCTTCTTCCTGGAACGGGCCGGTGCGCAGCTCCCAGCCGTCGGTGGCGCGGTCATGGCTGACGATGCGCGCCAGCGCGCCTTCTTCGCAGGCCAGGCCGGCCAGGTCTTCAGGCAGTACCGGGGTTTCGAAATCCGGGAATGCGGCGCGGATCAGCAGCGGGCGCTTCTGCCAGTAATCGCGCAGGAAGGTGGCCGGGCTCATGCCCAGCGGCAGGCCGGGCTTGGCCTGGACTTCGATCGGATAGGTCTTTTGCTTGCGTGCAGCCATGGGGGAAATCCTTTGCAACGGAGGTCGAACAGGGGCGCGGATGACGCGCAGGCCTCCATTGTCCCCTTGTTGGCGGCACTACGCACCGTAGGCGACTGATCTGGATCAAATTCAGCGAAAAGAATGCACCCGTAGTGCCGAGCCATGCTCGGCAAGGGGCGTTACCAGTAATGCAGATGTAGTGCCGAGCCATGCTCGGCAAGGGGCTTTACCAGCAATGCAGTTGTAGTGCCGAGCCATGCTCGGCAAGGGGCTTTACCAGCAATGCAGTTGTAGTGCCGAGCCATGCTCGGCAGAGGCATTACCGGTACAGCCTCAGCCGAGCATGGC
>NZ_JBRRCU010000073.1:0-18775 GCF_056759195.1 Stenotrophomonas sp. STEN083
GGCCCCCCAAATAGGGTGGGTGGGCCCGGCCCACCCAAACCCCGCGGCTCTGCTGCCCGGCTTGCTCCGGGGGTATTTTTTTTTTGTAATATTCCCGGGGCGCGGGGGGGGGGGGGGGCCCCGCCAGGATCAGGCCGCAGCGGCCTGGGACTTGGACGCTTCCTTGTACAGGTTGCGAACCTTGTCGGTCATCTGGGCGCCGTTGGCGATCCACTTGTCACAAGCAGCGATATCCAGCACAACGCGCTGCTCGCCACCCTGTGCAACCGGGTTGTAGTAACCGACGCGCTCGATGTTGCGGCCGTCGCGGGCGCTACGAACGTCGGAAACGATGATGTGGTAGAACGGACGCTTCTTGGCGCCGCCGCGGGTCAGTCGAATCTTGACCATGGTGGTGTTTTCCTATGTTGCCCAGTCGCCAGGATGGCGCGGTAAGCCGGCGATTATAGCGACCACCCCGCCCCATTCCAAGCCCGGCCCTGATCGGGAACCTGAATCAGCTCCGGCGCCCACTTCCGCCAGCTACCGTTGCCAGCCTCGCAGCCAGTCCGGTGCCGATCCTCGGTGCTTCAGTGTGGCACGCGCCCCTTCGCCAAGCAGCCTCTTCTGTTTCGTTCAGCGCCCCGGGCATATGATTCAGATATGAATCGTATATTCGAACCAGGGAGAGACCGATGGGCATCGTGAACATCGACGACGAACTTCACGACAACCTGCGCAGGGCCAGCACGGTGTCTGGCCGCTCCATCAACGCCCAAGCCGGGTTCTGGATCAGGATCGGCATGCTCTGCGAACTGAACCCGCAGCTGAGCTTTCAGGAGCTCGTCGCCCGCGAACTTGCGGCAGCCGGGGTAAGCCCTGCGGGCATGCGGGTGGCGGAAGCATGATCAAGCAACCACATGAACTGGCATTGATGGCCGAATCCGGGCGTCTTCTGGCCTCGGTGTTCGAAGCACTGAACCAGCTGCCACTGGAGGGCTTGAGCACCTTGCAGGTAAACGACTGGGTCGAGCGCTTCATCGTCGACCAGTTGCAGGCGCGACCGGCCAGCAAGGGCCAATATGGCTTCGCCTATGTACTCAACAGCTCCATCGACACGGTTGTCTGCCACGGCGTGCCGTCATCGAAAGACATCCTTCGCAATGGCAGCATCGTCAACCTGGACATCACCCTGGAAAAGAACGGTTACATCGCCGACTCCAGCCGCATGTTCCTGATCGGCGAGGTGAGCCATCAAGCCAAACGCCTGGTGCGCGTCACCAACGAGGCCATGTGGAAAGGAATAGCCACGGTACGCCCCGGCGCAACCCTTGGTGACATCGGCTTTGCGATAAATCGCCACGCCAAGGACGCAGGCTATTCGGTGGTGAAGGAATACTGCGGCCACGGCATTGGCCGCGAGATGCACGAAGAACCGAATGTGCTGCATTACGGGCATCGCGGTGCAGGCCTCGAACTGCAGGCCGGCATGACCTTCACCATCGAACCGATGATCAACCAGGGCCGCGCAGCGATCGACAACCACGATGATGGCTGGACCGTGACCACGCGCGATGGAAAATTGTCGGCGCAGTGTGAGCATACCGTCGAGGTGACGGATACTGGCGTGCGCGTATTGACGCTGCGCGATGAAGAGCGAGCCATCGCACAGAAGCTGCTGGGCGCAGTCGCGTAGGACAGGCTTTTGTAGGAGCGGCGTAAGCCGCGAGGCTGGCATTGCCGGAGCGCTTTGCAGATATGCCATCTGATGATGCATCTGCTTCGCGGCTGACGCCGCTCCTACAAACGACGAGCTGCGCGTGTGAACCAGCCAAAAAGAAGGCCCGGCAATGCCGGGCCTTCTTCATTCACAGATTGCGGTCAAATAACCGAAATCACCAGATCACAACCCGCTTGTCGTCGGCCCGCACCATCGCATCGCCGGCCTTGCACTGGAACGCAGCGGCATACGACGGCATGTTCGACGGCGCACCGTTGGCGCGGAAGTTGGCCGGTGCGTGCGGATCGGTGTTCAGGCGCACGCGCAGCTCGCCATCGGTGAAGTTGCGGCGCCACACGGTGGCCCAGTTCATGAAGAAGCGCTGGTCCTGGGTATAGCCATCGACCGGCACGTTGAGCTTGGCGTCTTCCTTCAGCGCCATCTGCAATGCGTCATAGGCAACGGTCAGGCCACCGAGGTCACCGATGTTCTCGCCCAGGGTCAGCTTGCCCTTGACGTTGACGCCCGGCAGCGCTTCGTAGTCATCGAACTGCGCGACCAGCTGGTCGGTACGGCCGTTGAACGCAGTGCGATCAGCATCGGTCCACCAGTTGTCGAAGTTGCCATTGGCGGCGAACTGGCTGCCCGAGTCGTCGTAGCCATGCATCATCTCGTGACCGATGACCGCACCGATGCCGCCGTAGTTCAGCGCCGGATCGGCCTTGGCATCGAAGAACGGCGGCTGCAGGATCGCGGCCGGGAACACAATTTCGTTCTTGGTCGCGTTGTAATAGGCATTCACCGTCTGCGGGGTCATGCCCCACTCGGTCTTGTCCACCGGCTTGCCGATCTTGGCCAGCATGTAGCGGTAGTTGAACGCCTGCGCAGCCTGCATATTGCCCAGGTAGCTGTCGCCATTGGTGGTCAGGCCGGAGAAATCACGCCACTTGTCCGGGTAACCAATCTTCGGAGTGAAGCTGGCCCACTTTTCCAGCGCCTTTTTCTTGGTGTCTTCGCCCATCCACGGCAGGCCTTCCAGACGCGCCTTCAGCGCGACCGACAGGTTCTCCACCAGGTGTTGCATGGCCACCTTGGATTCGGCCGGGAACACCGCGTCCACGTACAGCTGGCCCAGGGCCTCGCCCATCGAGCCATTCACCGAATCCAGCACGCGCTTCCAGCGCGGCTGCATTTCCTGCTGGCCACGCAGGGTCTTGCTGAAGAAGTCGAAGTTGGCCTGCTCGAAGTTCTTGCTCAGGTACGGCGCGGCGTTGTCCACGGTGTGGAAGCGCAGGTAGGCCTGCCAGGTGGCGGCCGGAACGTCGCCCAGCATCTTGTCCAGTTCGCCGAAGAAGCCCGGCTGGGCCAGCGAGAACTTGTCCTTGGCCGGGATCTGCAGCGTGTCGAACAGCGCGGTCCAGCTGAAATTCGGAGTCTGCTTGTCGGCGTCGGCGGCACTGACCGGGTTGTAGCGTTTGGCCGGGTCACGCAGCTCGATGCGCGACAGCGAGGCCTTGGCCAGGCGGGTCTCGAAATCCATCACCGCCTTGGCCTGCTCCTTGGCCTGCGCGGCATCGACGCCGGACAGGGTCAGCAGCTGCTCGATGTAGGCCACATAGGCCTCGCGGATCTTGGCCTGCGACTCGTCGAAGTAGTAACCCTTCTCCGGCAAGCCCAAGCCGCTCTGGCCCACATAGGCGATGACGTTGGCCGAATCCTTGAAGTCCGGGCTGGCGTACAGCGAGAACAGGAAACCATTGCCCTGCGCATAGGCATCACGCAGGTAAGCCGTGATGGCAGCGGTGTCCTTCAGCGCGGCGATCTTGTCCAGTTCCGGCTGCAGCGGCTTGATGCCGGCGGCCTCGATGGCAGCCTCGTCCGAACCGGTCTTCCAGATGTCGCCGATCTTGGCTTCGTTGGAACCTGCGGCAGCCTTGCCAGCGGCAGCCTGCTGCACCAGCGCGTGCTGCACTTCCAGCGAGCGCTCGCGCAGGATCTCGAAGCTGCCCCAGGTGGTCTGGTCGCCCGGCACCGGGTTGGCCTTCAGCCACTTGCTGTTGACGAAGCCGTTGAGATCGGCGCAGGCCTGCACGGCCGGATCCAGGTCGGCGGCGTTGAGCGAGATCAGCTGGGTCTTGAGCTGCGACTGGTCGAACGCGGCCTTGGCTTCGGCAGCCGGCGCGGCGGGCGCGGTATCGGTCTTGCCACAGGCGGCGAGCGAAGCGGCGATTGCAACCGTCAGGGACAACGGGACGAGCTTGGAAAACGACATGGACATCTCCGGCCAAACAGGGAAAGGCCGCGCAGCAGGCGCGACACAGCCGCTGAGCGTAGTGGATTACAACGGCAACAGGGATCGGCCGAAGGTCACGCCGTCCGCTTTGACAGCAATCCTATCGCCCTGACCTTCACCCGAACGCATCGCGCCAGTTGAGCCACCACGCCTTGAGCGGCCGCGGAATCCGCTCCCCATCACGGGTTCATGGCATGTACGCTGCCCTGCTGCCGGGCCTGGCGATGCTCATGATCGACCCGGGGTTCGTCGAACATCGCGCACAGACACGGATACAGCAGTCCGGACGCCGATACTGGAAAAAAGGCCAGCAGACTCGGCAAAGTGAAAAGCCTCCGGCTGCAGCTTGCTCCGCCAGCACCCGCTCCAGCGCTGGCACACGATGGCCCCGCCCAGATCCAGATCCAGATCCAGATTCAGTTGTTCGACCGTAGCGAGCAGCTCGACACATCTCATCGCCACCTGCGCTGCGCACCAGGCTTCCAACGCCCGCCGGACAATATCCATGCACGGCTTGTGGTCTCCACATTCAGTTGGAGCGATTGCAATAGGAGTCAGGAGAAACGCCAAGCAAAAGTTTCAACTCAGCAGCTCCGGCCTACCTCGCAGGGCAGAAGGTACTTTTGAAACAAACAACCACATTGTCCCCCCCCTACTCCCTACCCTGCACAGCAATCGCCGCGTACCCCGAACCTGCACCACGGGGAGCCCCGAATAAACACAGCCCGCATACGGACAACCCTGCATCAAGACCCCGGGATCTAGTACCGTTGCCAATCATCCCTCCGGCCAAGATTCATGTCCGAGCATCATTGGTTCCTGCTGCCCAAGCATCCCCATCTGCCCGCTCCGGATTGGCGGCAACTGGAGAGATTGATGCTCGAAAAGCAAATGCTTCTGCCGGCTTCAGGCCAGGACATCCCTGGATGCATGCTGACCGATCTGAGCATGGCATTCGCGGAAATTCCCGGAGCAATGTACCTCTACGATAAAACATGGAGATCGGCAGAGGATGTACTGCGCACGCATATGGCCGCAGGTCATATTCCCGCGACCATCCCGACATCCCCACACTGGTCGATCGAAGACGCAGTACAAACTCTACAGATCCATGGGGTTCACCTCGGTGAGGCGTGGAAATTCAGCGAACACAAGCGGTCCAACTGGGCAAGTCCCCGCCATCGGATAGGCCCGGGGATGCGTGCGTTCTATGACGAACGCGACTACGAGATCGAGAGCAGATGCGCCGCCATAACCTTGTTCACAGCACCTGATGATCAGCCCCCTTACGTAACCGCTGGCGAGAACACCGGTGCACCTTGCATCCCCGGCGATGACACCGAGCTTGAAGAACTGGATCCTTTTGGCTCCTACGTCGACTTCATCGGCGCTGCCTACGAAGACATCCATGCCACTTGGACCAATCCCGATGATGGCCGCAGATATCACATCCTGGATCTGGACTGGGGCTGCGGCCTTGGCATCGGCTGGAACTTCATGCAGTTCGACAATGGTGGCGACCTTGACCGCGACCGCTTCGCCGCTGCAATCGGCGAGCTGATTGGACAGCCGGTGCTGTTCGCTTATCGCCACCTCTGAGAGCACCTCGCGTTCGACGAAATCGCCAGCAGCGCCTGAAAAAAGGCGACGCGAACTTCGTCAGCGCACCCGCAACAACGACCCAATCACCGCCACGCAGGCCAATGCCCCGGCGGCGATCAGGAACGCCGCCTGCAGTGTCCATTGCTGGGCGATGAAGCCAATTGCTGCTGGGCCCAGCAGCACGCCCGCATAGCCCATCGTGGTGACTGCCGGAATGGCAACACTCTCCGGCATGCGGGTCTGGCGCCCGGCAAGACTGAACATCACCGGCACGATGTTGGCGCAGCCAATGCCGACCAATGCGTAGCCGAACAAGGCCACACCGAAGCTGGGCACCAGCGTGGCCAGTACAAAACCGCCACAAGCCAGCAAGCCACCGAGCAATACCGCAACACTCGATCCAAGCCGGTTTACCAGCCCATCACCGAGCAGGCGTGTGGCAGTCATTGCGATATTGAACGCGACAAAGCCCCAGCCGGCGTGGGTCAGCTCGACGCCACGCACGTCATGCAGGAACACCGCACTCCAATCCAGCATCGAGCCTTCGGCGAGAAAGCTGATGAAACATACCGCGCCAATCACGATCACTACACCACGCGGCAATGCGAAGCTGGCTTCGCCCTGCTCCGCTCGCTCGCTGCGCCACCAACGCGACGACAGCGCGGTGATCGCCACAACGCCGGCTACCACTGCGAACGTCGCCAACAACGCACCTGCGCCAATCGACAACAGCAGCGTTACCAGCGCCGCGCCGGTCAAGGCACCAATGCTGTAGAACGCATGGAACCCGGACATCATCGCGCGCCCGGATTCACGTTCCACCACCACCGCCTGGATGTTCATCACGCAGTCCATGGCGCCGATACCTGCGCCGAACACCAACAGCACGATGCCGATACTCAGCGGCGTGGACGCCACCGCCAACAGCGGCAACATCAGCACCATCATCAGTACGGTTGCCAGCATCACCGGCCGGCAACCATGCCGTGCAGCCAGCATGCCGGCCAACGGCATGGACAGCAGCGAGCCCAGGCCGAGACACAGCAACAACACGCCAAGCATTGCGTCATCCAGACCTGCGCGGGCCTTCGCAAAAGGCACCAGCGGCGCCCAGCATGCAATCGCAAAACCGGGAACGAAGAAGGCTGCGCGCGTGGCGATCTGCTCGCTGCGTTGTAGAACTGCTGAATTGGTCACTTGTTGTTCCTGGATGTTGTTCTACTGCAGTTGCCTGTGTGCGAAAGCGTCACTGAATCAAACTTTCGCAACAGCAACCCGATGCAGACGCTGTGCGATTGGCGCCAACCGCTGCTGCATTTCCGCCGGGACACGGTCGCTGATCAGCAGCTGATCAACCTGCTCGATGCCGGCGATACGGAAGCTGCCACGCGCACCGACCTTTTCGCTACCGGCGACAATCAGCGTGGTAGCGCTGGCCCGCAGCATGGCCTGCTTGAACGCGCATTCCTCTGCGTTGATGCCCCAGATGCCGGCCTCAGGATCCACCGCGCAGACACCGGGAATACAGACGTCCGCCTGCAACTGGCTCAGCTGCTGCAATGCGATGGAACCAATGGCACCGCCGCTGCGTGGATCGATCCGGCCACCTATCATCACCACCTCGGCAGCCTGCGCACCGGCCAGTGCATCGGCAACGGCTGGCGAATTGGTGACCACGGTCAGCGCTGTCCCACGCAGCGCGCGAGCGATCTCAACATTGGTGGAGCCAGCATCCATCAGTACAACCTGTCCGGGCAGCAACAGCGATGCAGCCTGCACAGCCAAGGCACTGCGCTCTGGATCATCCCGCCCTACCCGCTCAGGCAGGGCGTCGAACTGCGGCGTTGGCAACAGCGCTCCGCCATACACCCGTCGGCACAGCCCTTTGGCTGCCATTTCGCGCAGATCGCGACGGATGGAGTCCTCGGAGACCGCAAACGCTACCGCCAGATCATTGGCAACCACGCGACCGTGCTTGCGGAGCTGTTCGAGGATGCGTTGCTGACGCTCCTGTGGGAGTGCATCGGGGTCCGAGGCGGTCATCTGATGGTTTTCTGCGTTGATGGGAATCTGGCTCAGCATAGGAGGCACAAGGGGTCGCTGCTCCGGCCGCTCGAGCCCGTGACTGCATGATCATGCACAAACACTATAAATCGTGCAACTTCGTGCAAAACGGCAGATGAACGCACAGGCACGACCCGTGCGTCCGCGGGCGTCGACATCGATACCTCACCCAGAGATGGGCCGCGATCGGGTTGAGATCAGACGATCTCAGGGGTCTAGAAGCCCAACCCCTCCCCAACCCTCCCCTTCGCGTTGCGAAAGGGAGGGGGCAGAAGCCACGGCAAGTTACGGCGTGCCTGCTTCAACCACACCCGCCGCACGCACCAACTGCCCGGCCTCGGCCGCGCCCTTGCGCTCGCTGTAACGGCTGACCAAGTAGTCGCTGCGTCCGCGCACCATCAAAGTGAACTTCACCAGCTCTTCCATCACGTCAACCACGCGGTCGTAGTACGGCGAGGGCCGCATGCGCCCTTGCTCATCGAACTCCTGCCAGGCCTTGGCTACCGAGGACTGGTTTGGAATGGTGACCATGCGCATCCAGCGGCCCAGCACCCGCAGCGCATTGACCACGTTGAAGGACTGCGAGCCGCCGCAGACCTGCATCACTGCCAGGGTTCTTCCCTGCGTTGGGCGCACACTGCCATCCTCCAGCGGCAACCAGTCAATCTGGTTCTTGAACACCCCTGTCAGCGTGCCATGCCGCTCCGGCGATACCCAGACCTGCCCTTCCGACCACTGCGACAGCGCGCGTAACTCCTGGACCTTCGGATGCTCCTTGCCGCAGCTATCGAGCAACGGCAGATCGTGGGGATCGAACAGCCGGGTTTCTGCACCCAATTGCTGCAGCACGCGCTCGGCTTCCAACGCCAGTTTTCGGCTGACCGATTGCGGCCGCAGTGAGCCATACAGCAACAGGATGCGCGGCCGATGTGTGCCGGGTTCGGCACCCAGCAGGTCAGCGCGCAGCTCGGGCAATAGCTCAAGGTCGATGTTGGGCAGGGGATTGGGCGTGGCTTGATTGGTCATTTTCATTCGACTATTCTAGAAATATGGAAATGAATCAAGCAATAGCCGCCTTGACCGCACTCGGCCACGCCACCCGCCTGGCCGCCTTCCGCCTGCTGGTCGAAGCCGGTCCACAGGGACGCATGGCCGGCGACATCGCCCAAACTCTTTGCGTGCCAAATGCAACGCTGTCCTTCCACCTCAAGGAGTTGGTGCATGCCGGTCTGGTGCAAAGCGAGAGCCTCGGCCGCAACGTCTGCTACCGCGCCAACTACCCGACCATGAATGCATTGATGGCCTACCTCAGCCACAACTGCTGTGCCGGCACGCCAGACCCGAGCTGTGAAGTCACCCCGGGCCAACACTGCTGCTGAGCAAGCGCCGAAATCACCTGAAACCGAGACGCAACGATGACCCACAACGTTCTCTTCCTGTGCACCGGCAACAGTGCACGCAGCGTGCTTGCCGAAGCTACGCTGCGCGCCTGGGGTGGCAATCGTTTCAGTGCGTTCAGCGCCGGCAGCCAGCCCACCGGCACAGTCAATCCGTTTGCACTTGCCCAACTGCAGGCCGAAGGCATCGCCAGCGACGGCCTGCGCAGCAAGTCCTGGGATGAGTTCACCGCCGACGATGCACCACGCATGGACTTGGTCATCACGGTCTGTGATTCGGCCGCTGCCGAAACCTGCCCCGTGGTGTTTGGTGATTTCGTCCGCGCACATTGGGGGCTGCCAGATCCGGCCGCGATAGAAGGCAGCGACCAGGCCAAGTGTGCGGCGTTCGCGCTGGCGCATCGCGTCGTCAAAGCGCGCTTGCTGGCGCTACTGGCCCTGCCCGCTGCAGCATGGAATGACCGCCAACAACTGCAATCCGCGCTCGACGGCATTGGCTTGATGCAACCCGATGAGGCGCAAACTCCGTGACTGAGCAGGCTCCGCGCATGGGTCTGTTCGAACGCTACCTGACCTTGTGGGTCGCGTTGTGCATCGTCGTGGGAACCGCATTTGGTCATCAGTTCCCGGATGCGTTTGCCCGCCTCGGCGGCTTGGAGGTAGCCAAGGTCAATCTGCCTGTGGCCGTATTGATCTGGCTGATGATCATCCCGATGCTGCTGAAAGTGGACTTCGGCGCAATGCGTCAGGTCGGCCAGCACTGGCCCGGAATCGGCGTGACCTTGTTCATCAACTGGGCGGTGAAACCTTTCTCGATGGCCATACTTGGCGGCTTTTTCCTGCGCCACGTGTTTGCCGAATGGCTGCCTGCCGAGCAGATTGATTCGTATATGGCCGGCCTGATCCTGCTGGCAGCCGCACCGTGCACCGCCATGGTGTTCGTGTGGAGCAACCTGTGCAGGGGCGATGCCAATTTCACCCTGAGCCAGGTCGCCTTGAACGACGCGATCATGGTGCTGGCGTTTGCGCCTTTGGTGGCATTGTTGCTGGGCATCTCGGCAATCAGCGTGCCTTGGGCCACGCTATTGCTCTCGGTGACGCTGTACATCCTGCTACCGGTAGCTCTTGCCGTGTTGCTGCGGCGTTGGCTGCTACGCAGTGGCGGGCAAGCGCGTCTGAACCGTGTATTGGAGCGGCTGGGACCACTGTCGTTGGCTGCATTGCTGGCGACCTTGGTGCTGCTGTTTGGTTTCCAAGGCCGGCAGATCATTGAACAGCCGCTGGTCATCGCCATCCTCGCCGTACCCATCCTGCTGCAGGTCTATTTCAACTCGGGGCTGGCGTACCTGCTCAATCGCAGATTGGGTGTCGCCCATTGCGTTGCCGGTCCGTCCGCGTTGATCGGCGCAAGCAATTTCTTCGAGCTGGCCGTGGCCACTGCGGTCAGCCTGTTCGGCGTGCATTCCGGCGCGGCGTTGGCGACGGTGGTTGGCGTACTTATCGAAGTGCCGGTGATGTTGTCGGTGGTGTACCTCGTCAACCGCAGCCGCCACTGGTACGAAGCCAAGCCCAGATAGACATCCAAGCGTGCATCACTTCAAACGCAACGCCCGGCCAGCGCCGGGCGTTTTGCATTTACCAGCGCCTCAACGTGCGCGCGGGTTTGGCAGGAAGGCCGCGACGATACCCAGCAATGGCAGGAACGAGATCAGCTTGTAGACCCAGGTTATGCTGGTGTGATCTGCCAGCACGCCCAGCACGGCTGCACCGAGCCCGCCCATGCCGAAGGCGAAACCGAAGAACAGGCCGGAGACCGTGCCGATGCGGTTGGGCATCAGCTCCTGCGCATAGACCAGGATTGCCGAGAACGCCGAGGACAACACAAAGCCGATGAGCATCGTCAGGATCATGGTCCACTGCAGGTCGGCGTAAGGCAGTATCAAGGCGAACGGCGCTACACCCAGGATCGATGCCCAGATCACCGGCTTGCGGCCGATGCGGTCACCCAAGGGGCCGCCGATCAAGGTGCCGGCCGCCGATGCGGCGAGGAAACCGAACAGGTGCAGCTGCGCGCTCTGCACCGAGACATGGAACTTCTGGATCAGATAGAACGTGTAGTAGCTGCTCAAGCCAGCGATGTAGAAGTACTTGCTGAAGATCAGCACCAGCAGGATGCCAATCACCCAGGCCACGGTCTTGGGCGGCAATAGATTGGCCGGCTTGGCCGCCACCTTGGGTTGCGCGGCGACGGCAAGCAGATGCTGCTGGTACCAGCGGCTCACATAGGTCAGCAGGCCGATGCCCAACAATGCGGCGCAGGCGAACCAGGCCACACTGCGCTGGCCGTTCGGCACGATCACCGCCGCAGCCAGCAACGGACCAATCGCGGTACCGGCATTGCCACCCAGCTGGAACACCGATTGCGACAGGCCATGGCGGCCGCCAGAAGCCAGCCGCGCAATGCGCGAGGATTCCGGATGGAAGATGGCCGAACCGATGCCGACCAGCATCGCCGCTACCAACACTGTTGCGAAGTTGGGTGCGAACGCCAGCAGCAACAAGCCACACAAGGTGGACAGCATGCCCATCGGCAACGAATACGGCGCCGGCCGCTTGTCGGTGCGCAGGCCGATCAAGGGCTGGAACAACGACGCGGTGAGCTGGTAAGTCAGCGTGATCAACCCCACCTGGGCAAAGCTCAGGTGGAACTGGCCCTTGAAGATCGGATACAGCGCCAGTATCAGCGACTGCATCATGTCGTTGACCAGATGCGAACTACTGATCGCAGCAAGCACACCTACCGCGACCGGGCGACGTTGTGAGGCAGGAGCTGCAACCGTTGAAGCAGGAGATGACATGGTGTGACCGCGAAGTGGGGGCGGACGCGCATGGTAGAGTCGCAATTCACGTCCATCTTGCGCGATATGGTCATGCATCCTTTTGAAAAGGACATTCCATTTGTCCGAAAAGGCCGCCGCCAACCGCTCCCGGTCGGCCCGGAAACAGCCGTCTACTGCAAGGCCCGCGACTACCCCACCACCACCTTGATTCCGCTGCACCACCATCCGGATCGGCACCAGCTGGTCTACGCGGAAACCGGGGTGCTGGTGGTCAATGCAGGCATGGGCCGCTGGGTGGTGCCCAGCACGCGCGCGATCTGGATGCCGGCCGGCATCGGCCATCAAGTGCACTGCATCGGTCTGGTGCAGATGCGCAGCCTGTACATCACCCCGGAGGCAATGCCAGACGCGCCGCAGACACCATCGGCCGTGTCCATCACCCCATTGCTGGCATCGCTGATCCACGCAGCGGTAGAAATACCGGCGCGTTATACCGAAAACTCGCGTGATGGCCGGCTGATGCGGCTGATCCTGGACGAAGTACAGACCCTGCCGGTACTGCCACTGCACCTGCCCGAGCCGCGTGATGCGCGACTGCGGCAGATTGGCAGGCAACTACAGCGACACCCGGACGATGCATCCACCCTGCAGGACTGGGCGACGCGCCTGCAGGTTGACGTGAAAACCATCCAGCGCCTGTGCGCACGCGAACTGGGCATGACCTTCGGCCAATGGCGCCAGCAGGCACGCCTGCTGCGTGCACTGGAACGCCTGGCGGTTGGAGAGAAAGTCATCGACGTTGCAATCGCACTGGGCTATGAAAGCCCCAGTGCCTTCGCCACCATGTTCAAGCGTCGCTTCGGGCTGACGCCAAGCCAGTTCTTTCGCTGAATCGCGATGGATGCTCTGCTGCAGCAACGCGCTGGACTCAGCCTGAGGTCGCCTTTGCCGCCTCATCGATCAAGGCTGCAACTTCAGCCGGATGCGACGCCAACGAGGCATGCCCCGCATTCAGCGTTATCACCTTGCGCGCGTTGAGGCGGGCGGACATGGCTTGCTGGTTCTCCGGCGCGATCATCCTGTCCTGGCTGGATATCTGATACCAGCTCGGCTTATGCCTCCAGGCTGGATCAGTGATGGTGTCACCGAAGGTGCCGGCCAACGGCGCCTTCTGCGTCACCCCCATGACGAAGCCCTCCTCCTCGGGCAGGTCCTGGCAGAAGCTTTCATGGAACTTGTCTGGCTTGAGCCACAGGTAGCCATCGCTGTCTGGTGCCAGATTCGGCGCTGCGACCGGAAGATGCTGCTGGGTGATGCCACCCGGGCTTTCACCTGCATCCGGGGCGAAGGCAGCAATGAACACCAGTGCATTCACGTTGGGCAGGTTGCCGGCCTGGCTGATTACCGCGCCGCCATAGGAGTGCCCGGCCAGGACCACCGGCCCATTGATCTGCGCCACCATCTTGCGGGTGCGCTCGGCATCATCGGCCAGCGATGTAAGTGGGTTCTCAACCGCACGGATGTCCTGGTAACCCAGACGTCTCAGCTCCAGTATCACCCGCGCCCAATGCGCCGCCCCGCCCCAGAAACCATGCACCAGAACCACTGCCGGCTTGCCCATGATGTGCGCTCCCGTTGAGTTGATTAGTCAGTGACGGAGAAACGACCTCAGCGCGTTGTCTGCGATTGGCAATCACCCTGAGCCGCCATTCTGCGACTCGACCGTAAATCGGCGGTGACGGTTTCATTGCCGAATTCCACCGAAGACGACTGATCCCAATTCAGCGATCCCCCCGTGCAGGCAGTACTACTGGCGGGCATAGCAGTCCGACACCGCAACCTCTGCAGGTGCATCCATCGTGTGCTCCGCAAGCCATCACGGCACACATCGAAGAACCAGCGATCCAGTCATGGAATGGATCGTCTCCGGCCACATACCTGACCTGCTCGCAAACGCTCAATGGTTTTCGCTATGCTGCGCGGCCGCTCGCCCGGGACAGACCCGAGCGGGCTTTGCTTTTGTAGAAACCTTTACTTCATTGGATTGAAAATGGCTGCAAACGTAAAACTTGATGCTTTGAGCGAAATTGCGGGCTTCATCGGTGCTGCACTGGTGGACAGCGACAGCGGCATGGCGCTGGGAACCCTCGGTGGCGGCGCCATCAACATGGAAGTTGCTGCCGCCGGCAACGCAGACGTAGTGCGCGCCAAGCGCCGCGTGGCGAATTCGCTGGGCCTGAGCGACGTGGTGGAAGACATCCTGCTGACCCTGTCCAAGCAGTACCACCTGATTCGCCCGCTGGACGGCAGCAAGGACCTGTTCCTGTATGTCGTGCTCGACCGCACCCACGCCAACCTGGCAATGGCGCGGCACGAACTGAAGTCCTTCGAGAAGACCCTGGATTTCAAGTAAGCCGCAGCAGATCGCAGTTGCATGCAAGAGCCCGGCCTGATGCCGGGCTTTTTCTTCGGGCAACAACACCGCGCGAGATTTGATTTTTGTGGGAGCGGCGTAAGCCGCGAAGCAGATAGCTCATCAGCTGACACATACATCTGCGCGTGCAGCAACATCAGCTTCGCGGCTTACGCCGCTCCCACAAACAAATCCAGCCATCACCACCTGCCCTAGCGTGATGGCAAGCGCAGATAGCGTTCACCATCAAACTCGAACCCCAGCAGCTTGCCCTGCGTATCACGCTCAAACTGCACAGGCTCAGGCACATCCAAAGGCCCATCCTGCGCCGCGAACAGATCCGGCGCAGCGGGTGTCAACTTGCGGTTCAGTGCGCCCACCTGAAGCTGCATTCCCTCACCACTGACGACCACCTGCGCAGTGACCGGCAACGCTGCTCCACGGAAATCACCGGCATAGGGCGCGTTCGAATCCGGCCGCCATTGCCACCCCTGCCAACGCGGATCGTCGCGCTGCTTTTCTTGTCGCGCACGCATGCCCGCCAACTGTTCGGCCACGCGTTGCGGATAGGCCTTGCGCCGGATCTTCGCCCACGATGTAGCCTCGGGATGGTCAACCAGGTATTGGAAAAACTGCACCACGGTGCGCGAGGTCAGCCAACCGGTGGCGTTGTCCGAGGTGGAGAACACGCCGATACCAACGCCCAGATCCGGAGAGAACGCCATCATGCTGCGTGCGCCGGTATAGCTGCCGCCGTGGATGTAGAGCGTATGGCCTTCGAAGTCACATACATTCCACCCGAAGGCATAGCCGTTGCAGGGCAGCTCATAGGCGTTGCGGGCCTTGGGATCGACCTGTGCGCCAATTCGGTGGGCTGCCTGCAGGGTGTCATTACCAAATTGCGGAGACAGCGGTGCGCCCAACTGCAAGCGCAACCAACGGCCCATGTCGCGCGGCGACGTCATCATGCCGCCGGCCGAGTGCATCAAGGCATCGGGCTTGGGCGGCATCAGCCGCCAGCCCTGTTCGGCCCCCAGCCACTGGTGGTTGAAGGCCAGCTGTGCCGGATCGAAGCTGGAGGTATTCGTCGCGGTTTCGTGCAGCTGCAACGGCGTGAACAAAGTTTGCTGCAACCAGTCCTGCCACGAGCGACCTGTGTGTTGCTGCAGGATCGCCGCGTAGATGTTGTAGCCCAGATTGTCGTAGTCGAAGCCGTCGGCGCGCTTGCTTGCGAACTGCTGCAGAAATTGCGGATACAGAGCCGGTTCGGGACTGCCGATATAGGCCTCCAGCGTGGTGATCGCATCGGCACTCAAGGGCACACGGTGATTGAGCAGGTCTGCCAGAGTCCAGGCAGCAGGATCGACGCCTTCGGGCAGCCGCAGCTGCGGCCAGTGATCGGCCAGGGTACTGTCCAGCCGCAGCACGCCTTGCTGATCCAGCACTTGCGCCAGCAGCCCCATGTACGACTTGGTCTGCGATGCGATGTACATCGGTGTCTGCATGGACAGCGGTGCATTGGTACTGGCGTTGCGCCGGCCCCGGGTATAGCCCAGCAATTGCCGGTCGCGGTCGACGATCACCACCGCATAGCCCGGCCCCAGTTCCGGAATGCCATCCAAAATGTTGCCAACTTCCCGGCAGCTTGCTGCGCGGAGGCGGCATCTGCCGTTGTCATGCAGCCCAGCCAGACCGGCAGCAGCAATAGCAGGGACAGGATGTTGTGCAGATGCATGGAACGGCTCCGTAGCTGACAGCGACCAAGATGCGCTATCGCCACAGGGAAGGTCTTGAACGGATTGAACCTGCTCATGCCCGCAACAGCGCGCGCAGGCGTGCCGGGGTCAGTCCGCTATGGGTGCGGGCAACCCGGCTGAAATGGGATTGATCGGCAAAGCCAGCCTGCTGCGCCACGTCGGCCAAATCCTGACCCTTGGCCAGCAGCGGCAAGGCACGCTGCAACTGCGCGCGCGCCCGGAACACCGAGGGTGCGCAGCCCATCCAGCGCGCGAATGCCCGCGCCAGATACACCGGATGCACTCCAAGCTCGTTGGCCAGTTCGGTCAGCGGCGCGTTGTCTTCCTGCAGACGCTGGCAGCACAAGGCCAACCAACGCGGCGGTGTGCCGCTCGGGCGCTCGTCGCTGGCGACCATCCCGGCCAGCAATTCCCACAGCCGGCTATCAACATCGGTTTCGGCCAGTTCCCCTGCAAACAACGCCGACAGCAGTCCTCGTCCCTGCGACAGCAATGGCTGCGGCGCATGTCCACGCCATTGCCAGGCACGACCGATACCCAGGTTCTCGTGCAGATCGAAGGTGGCCGGCAGATCGATACCCAGCATCAGCGCACCGGCCGGGCCGTAATCATTGGCATGTGCCACGCCCGCCTGCTTCACTCCCAGCGCTGGCACGGCCAGCCGCTCCTCGCCCTGCGCGGTCTGCTCGGCCAAGGTGCCTAGCAGCAACAAGGAAAGCTGGTGGCAATCGTGCGCGTGTCGCTGCATGCGCTCACCGGGCGCGTACCAGCTCACCCGTGCGGCCAAGCGCTCGCCGCTGAAAATCCGGCGTCGGTTTGGGCCCTGCGCTGCGTCGATCCGATGGGTGGCTGGCGGCGAGGTCATGGCGTAGCGCAGCAGCAAGGGTTGAACAAGTCTAGCCACGCCGCGCCGCGGCGCACCTGCCGTTGGTCGTGATAGCGCAAGCAGGGACCGGCGGCTGTCCGCACACCGGTCCCAGCCCAGTCGATTGATTGACTCAGCTCTTGGGCGCGGCCAGCAGGTACTTCAAACCGTGCATGAAGCCACGCGGTGCAACGCTGAGATGGTCCTCGTCATTGAGCACGTCCAGCTTCAGCTCCAGTGCCTGGCCACCACGGGCACCCAGCAGGCCGATCATGCGCTGCGCATCGACAACCATGTCGACATCGCCTCCGTGTTGCACCGCTTCGTACTCGCCCACGTACATATAGGCGCGCACCGGCAGTTCAGCCGGCTTGCCTGCCGCGGCCAGGCGACGCTCCATCTCGTGCTTGTCGAACCAGTACGACGGGCTGCCGAGAATGTAACCGCTGAACAGCTGCGGGCGTTCCAGCAATACCTGCGTACCCAGCAAGGAACCGTAGGAATGGCCAAGGAACATGCGCCGGCTCTCGTCACTGCGGTAGCGCTTGGCCACGAATGGCAGGGCCTGCGTCTCCAGATAGGTGATGTAGTCACCGGCACCACCGTGCACGGCATCGGCCGGCGAGCTGCTCGGGCCGCCGGTGGTGGGCGTGTAATCGCGCCGGCGGCTCTGCATGCCGCCCTCACCCTTTGCGTAGGACAGGCCAACCAGGATGAAGTCTTCGATCTTGCGACCTTCGACATTCAATCGCCGCGCCATCTGCCAGACCAGCGGAAAGGCATAGTCGGCGTCGGTCACGTACAGCACCGGGTAGCGTTTGCCCGGGTTATCGGCGTAACCGGCCGGCAAGGCCACGAACACCTGGTAGTTGCGGCCACTGACCGGGTCCGGAACGTCCCAGACTTCACTGCCCAGCACTTCATAAGGGTTGCCTTCGCCACGCTGCACGCTTACTGCTGCGGGCTTTGCAGCGGCCGCTTCTGGTGTGGCGTTGGGCGCCGCTTCAGGAGCACCACTGCAGGCGCTCAGCGCCACCATTGCTACTACCGACATCATCCATTTGCTCAAGCAGACACTCCAGTCATCGTGATCAGTTCCCGATGATGGCATGACAAGGCGCGCGTCCGAGAGCAGTCTTTCCCAACTGCATACGCATTGCCGAGCGCAGCTGCCGCCGCTTCGGAACGCTCAAGCCTTTGATTCAATTCAAACGACACGCCATTGGCGGCTTACTGTCGTGTTGCCGCACCCGGTTCTACGGCAGCCTGCCAGCTCGGCTAACATCGTCAGGAACGCGGCATGGAAGGTGAAACAGTGAAGATCGACGGAAAGCGGATCAGGCAGCTGCGCGAAGCCCGTGGCTGGTCGCAGGAACAACTGGCCAGCATCTGCGGCTTGAGCCCGCGCACCGTGCAGCGGCTGGAGACCGAAGGCAAGGCCTCGCTTGAGTCGCGGATGGCGGTTGCGGCGGCGCTGGAGATTGCGGCGGAGGATCTGCAGCATGCCGAGCCTGTCGCGGGTGCAGGTATCGAGAACGGGCCGCCGGTTACAGCAGCAACGACGCCAAAAATGCGCCCCGAGAACCTGGTGTTTGGCTTGGCCCTGCTGGTGATGGCGATCCTGTATGGCGCCTACAACATCGGCAAGGATATGGCGCTGCGCGACAACGCGCTCTGCGATGCAAAACCGGCCCAGTGCCAACGTTGAGGCCGGCTGCACGCTGATCGATTGTTTGTAGGAGTCAACTGTCTTTAGCGCCTCCCGCTATACCCGCTATCCAGGGTGCGTTGTCACGTTTCATGGCATTGAGCCTGGTCAGGTATTTGCGCATACAGGCGGTGACA
>NZ_JBRRCU010000074.1:0-18155 GCF_056759195.1 Stenotrophomonas sp. STEN083
TTGCGGATGTCGCCCGAAGCCGGCTCCCCCGCCCCCCGCCCCTCCCTGCAACGTCGTTTCCTCACCGGCCTGCTGACCTTGCTGCCGATCTGGTTGACCTGGGTGGTCGTCAAATTCGTATTCGTCCTGCTTTCCGGCATCAGCAGCCCGCTGATCGTGCCGTTGTCCGAACGCATTGCCGCCTCGTTCCCGGACTATCTGGGCTGGATCAAGGTCGAGTGGATGCAGGACATCACCGCCCTGCTGGCGACCCTGCTGGTCATCCTGCTGGTCGGCATCCTCAGCCGCCGGGTCATCGGCCAGCAGCTGCTGCGCTGGTTTGGTGCGGTCATCCGCCGCATCCCGCTGGCCAGCATCATCTATGACAGCGCCAAGAAGCTGTTGGATATCCTGCAGACCAAGCCCGGCAGCACCCAGCGGGTGGTGCTGATCGACTTCCCACACCGCGACATGAAGTCCATCGGCCTGGTCACCCGGGTCCTCAAGGAACAGGGCACCGGTCGCGAACTGGCCGCCGTATACGTGCCCACCACCCCCAACCCGACCTCCGGCTACCTGGAAATCGTCCCGGTGGAGATGCTTACCCCCACCGACTGGACGGTGGACCAGGCCATGAGCTTCATCATTTCCGGCGGTGCGGTCGCCCCGGACAGCGTGCCATTCACCCGCTCCGTCGATCGGTAAGCCTGATCCCATGCCCAGCGGTAATCACCGCTGGGCATGGGACATAACCTGAGCTGTATCAGTGGCGCGTGTTCATCCGCGCCACGACTGGTCGTCACCGCTGATATCGGGCAAGCTCCCGGGTCGATGTATTTGCGGAACACCTGATGCCTTACAGTCCGTTGCGCCTGCTTGCGCTTGCTATTGCCACGATCATGACACTGTCCGTCGCGCCCCCTGCCGACGCGGCCAAGAAGAAAAGCCAGCGCCAGCCAGCACCGCAGAGCCGCGCCGCCAAGCCCCGCACCACGCCGCGCCCGGCCCCGCGCCGCCCGGCCGCAGTCCCGCTGCCGATCAAGCAGGATAATGCCGCCAAGCTCAACCGCATCTACGACGAGTACTGGGATGCCTCGATGCGGCTGAACCCGCTGCAGGCTACCTTCCAGGGCGATCCGCGCTACAACGACCAGCTCCCCAACTTCCTGTCCTCGGCCTCGCGCCAGCAATCGCATGACTTCATGGTCGAATGGCTGGGCAAGGTCCAGGCGGTCGGCGCCACCGGCCTGCAGGGCCAGGACCTGCTGAGCTACGAGATCTTCGTGCGCGATGCGCAGGTTTCCCTGGCCGGTGAGCAGTACCCGACCTGGATGCTGCCAATCAACCAGTACTACAACCTGTCCAGCATCATCGCAGTGCTTGGCTCCGGCGCTGGCGCGCAGCCATTCCGCACGGTCAAGGATTATGAAAACTGGTCCAAGCGCTCGCTCGGCATCCCCGCACTGTTCGACCAGGCCATCGCCAACATGCGCGAAGGCAAGGCTGCCGGCGTTGTGCAGCCCCGCGCATTGATGGAGAAAGTACTGCCTCAGCTCGATGCGGTGATCAAACCCACCGCCGAAGAAAGCCTTTTCTGGGGCCCAATCCGCAATATGCCAGCGGAATTCTCCGCCGAGGACAAGGCCAGGCTCACGGCCGAATACAAGCGCATGATCGAGAACCGGATCATGCCGGCCTATCGCTCGCTGCGCGGCTTCATCGCCACCGAATACATGGCCGCCGCGCGCAGCACCGATGGCATGGCCGCCCTGCCCAATGGCAGCGCCTGGTATGCGCACAATGTTGCCAGCAGCACCTCGCCGGCCCGCACACCGGCGGAGATCCACGCGCTGGGCGAGCAGGAGGTCAAGGACCTGCAGGCCCGCATCGACGCGGTGATGAAGCAGGCCAAGATCCGCGGCTCGCAACAGAAAGCCTTCAACGCGATGCGCAACGACCGCCAGTTCGTGTTCCGCGACGCCAATGCCCTACTGGCCCGCTATGCCGAGACCGGCGTACGGGTGAATGCCGCCGTGCCTGCACTGTTCAACGAGCGGCCCAAGGCCAGTCTGGAAATCAAGGCGGTCGAAGCCGAGCGCGCCGCCACCTCCAGCGCCGCCAGCTACCAACCGGGCAGCGCCGACGGCCAGCAGCCGGGCGTGCTCTACGTGAATACCAGCGACCTGCCCTCGCGCAAGCGCTGGGCAGTGACCATGCAATACCTGCATGAAGCCATCCCCGGCCATCACTACCAGCTGGGCGCACAGCAGGAGTTGACGGCATTGCCGCGCTTCCGCCGCCTCGGTGGTGATGTCGCCTACGTGGAAGGCTGGGGCCTGTACGCCGAATCGCTGGGTCAGGAACTGGGCCTGTACAACGACCCCTACGACCAGCTTGGCTATCTGCAGACCACCTTGCTGCGCACCGTGCGGCTGGTCGCCGACACCGGCCTCAATGCCGCCGGCTGGAGCCGTCAGCAGGCCACCGAGTACATGGTCAAGAACGCCGACATTCCCGCCGCCGATGCTGCGTCGGAAGTCGAGCGCTTCATGGCCTTGCCCGGCCAGACCCTGGCCTACCGCGTAGGCGAGATCAAGATCCGCCTGCTGCGTGACAAGGCCAAGGCCGAACTCGGCGAGCGCTTCGACCCACGCGAATTCCATCATGAGATCCTCAAGGACGGCTCCATGCCGCTGGACATCCTTGAAACCAAGATCGACCGTTGGATCGCCAGCAAGAAAGCTTGATCACCTGCCCAGGAGCCAACATGCCACGCTGGAAACCCCGACTTGCCCTGCTCTGCCTGTTCGCGTGTTCCAGTCTGGCTGCCGCCCCCTTGGTACCGCCTGATACCGGCATCGATGGCTTGATGCAACGCTACGACGGCCAGGTACCCGGCGCGTCGGTGCTGGTACTGAAAGACGGTCAGCCAGCGTTTCGGCGCAGCTACGGATTGGCGGTACTGGAAGACGGCAGCCCGGTCACCCCGGCCAGCAACTTCCGGCTGGCCTCGGTGAGCAAGCAGTTCACCGCCGCGACGATCCTGCTGCTGGCAGAGGACGGCAAACTGGGCATCGACGATCCATTGAAAAAGTGGCTGCCCAGCCTGCCGGCAGTGGCCGACACGATGACCCTGCGGCAGCTGCTCAGCCACACCAGCGGCCTGCTCGATTACGAAGAGCTGATGGACCCGGCCGATACCCGCCAGGTCCATGACGCCGACGTACTGCAGCTGCTGCAGAAAGAGAACCGGACTTACTTCACGCCGGGCAGCGACTACCGCTACAGCAACAGCGGCTATGCCTTGCTGGCACTGGTCGTGGGCATGGCCTCGGGCAGCGACTTCGCCAGCTTCCTGCGCCAGCGCATCTTCCTGCCATTGGGCATGACTAACACCTTCGCCCATCAGGATGGCGTGGACGAGGTACCCAACCGCGCCTACGGTTACAGCCAGATCGAGGGCCGCTGGCAGCGCACCGACCAGAGCACCACCAGCGCCGTGCTCGGCGATGGCGGCATCTACTCCTCGATCGACGACCTGGCCAAGTGGGATGCGGCGCTCTACGACGAGCGCCTGCTGAAAGCGACGTCGCTGAAACTGGCCTTCAGCCCGGCAACGAAAACCACCGAGCCCGACGTCCCGTTTTACGGCTTCGGTTGGCGCATCAATGGCGATGCGCTGTGGCATAGCGGCGAGAGCATCGGCTTCCGCAATGTGATCGTGCGCTATCCCATGCAGAAGCTGACGGTGATCGTATTGAGCAACCGCAACGAACCCGAACCCTATGCGCTGGCCATCGACATCGCCCGGCGCTGGCTGGATGCTGCGCGATGAGTCTGCTGGGCATCCACCATGTTGCGGTGATTGCGGCCGACTACGCGCGCTCGCGGGACTTCTACGTTCGCATTCTCGGGCTTGAGGTCATTGCCGAGAACCATCGCGTCGAGCGTAACTCGTGGAAGCTGGACCTGCGCCTACCCGACGGCAGCCAGCTGGAGCTGTTCTCCTTTCCCGATCCGCCCGCACGCCCAAGCCGACCCGAAGCCTGCGGGCTACGCCATCTCGCCTTCCGTGTCGCGGCGCTGGACGAAGTAGTCGCCCACCTGCAGCGCCAAGGTGTTGCCTGCGAGCCGATCCGCGTGGACGAGTTCACCGGCCGCCGCTTTACCTTCTTCGCCGACCCCGACGAGCTGCCGCTGGAACTCTACGAGACGCCAGCCCCGTAGTGCCGAGCCATGCTCGGCAGAGGCTTTCCCCGTAACACATCGGCACCACGGATCGTGGGAGCGGCGTAAGCCGCGAAGCTGGCAGTGCCGGCTAAGGAGACAAGTCGCAAACTGCCGGTGTACGACCTTCAAGGCTTACGCCGCTCCCACACTTGGTTTGGTCACATTCCGACCGTAACCACGTCCCTGGTCCTAATGACTTCCGGCGCATTGCCGGGAGCCCGGCTGTAGCTGAATGTGACAGCCATCATCCAAGGAGAGGTTCGGTCCCCATGCTGCAGATCCGCGGTTTGTCGAAAACCTACGCCAATGGCGTACACGCACTGAAAAATGTCGATCTCGACATTCCCCGCGGCATGTTCGGCCTGCTCGGCCCCAATGGCGCCGGCAAATCCTCGCTGATGCGGACCCTGGCCACGTTGCAGGAAGCCGATGCGGGCACCGCCACGCTGACCACCGCCGATGGCGCCAGCATCGACATCCTGCGCGACAAGGACGCGTTGCGCCGCAAGCTGGGCTACCTGCCGCAGGATTTCGGCGTCTACCCGAAGGTCAGCGCACTGGATCTGCTCGACCATTTCGCCGTGCTCAAGGGCCTGACGGCGCGCAAGCAGCGCAAGGAAGTGGTTGAAGGCCTGCTGCAACAGGTGAACCTGTGGGATGCACGCAAACGCAAGCTCGGTACCTATTCCGGCGGCATGCGCCAGCGCTTCGGTATCGCCCAGGCCCTGCTCGGCAACCCGCAGCTGGTGATCGTCGATGAGCCCACCGCCGGCCTGGACCCGGAAGAACGCAACCGCTTCCTCAACCTGCTGGCCGAGATAGGCGAGAACGTGGCGGTGATCCTGTCCACGCATATCGTCGAAGACGTCACCGACCTCTGCCCGACCATGGCCATCATGAACAAGGGCGAGGTGCTGCTGACCGGGCGCCCGGCCGATG
The DNA here is from genome assembly GCF_056759195.1 of Stenotrophomonas sp. STEN083. NCBI lineage: Bacteria > Pseudomonadati > Pseudomonadota > Gammaproteobacteria > Lysobacterales > Lysobacteraceae > Stenotrophomonas > Stenotrophomonas sp. STEN083. The sequence continues at coordinate 5,149 of NZ_JBRRCU010000074.1, forward strand.
CGATCAATGCACTGCAGGCGCAGGTGTGGCGCAAGCAGGTTGCCAAGACCGCCCTGCCTGATTACGAAGGCCGTTTCACCGTGCTGTCGACGCGATTGGTTGGCGGCCACCCGGTGATCCATGTGTTCGCCGACAACTGCCCTGAAGCCGGCTTCGAACCGGTCGCGCCGGGGCTTGAGGACGTCTACTTCCAGCGTCTGCGCCTGCAGGCGCAGGCCGCCTGACGGAGACGACCATGACCCTCTCCTTCCTGCGCTTCGAGCTGCGCGAGCAGCTGCGTTCTCCCTTGTTGTGGCTGCTTGCGGTGCTGTTCGCGCTGATCGCCTTCGGTGCTGCTTCCAGCGACGCCGTCCAGATCGGCGGCGGCATCGGCAACGTGCACCGCAATGCACCCTCGGTGATCGCCAGCTTCATGACCTCCTTCACCCTGCTCGGGTTGCTGGTGGTCACCTTGTTCGTCAGCAACGCTTTGCTACGTGACTTCGAACTCGGCACCTCGGAACTGGTGTTCTCCAGCCCGATCAAACGCCGCGACTACCTGCTTGGGCGGCTTGGCGCGGCCCTGCTGGCCAGCCTGCTGATGTACGTGATCATCGGCATCGGGTTGTTCATCGCCCAGTTCATGCCGTGGATCGATGCCGCCCGGTTGGGGCCGGTATCACTGCGGCCCTACCTATGGTCGTTCGCCTTCATGGTGCTGCCGAACGTGCTGTTCACCACCGCCCTGCTGTCCGTGCTGGCGGTTACCACCCGCAACATCCTGTGGGTCTATATCGGCGTCATCGTGTTCTTCGTGCTGTACGGCGTCAGCCGCGCCCTGCTGGCCGACATCGACAACATGCGCATCGCCTCGCTGCTCGATCCACTGGGCATGCGTGCGATGAGCCATGCAACGCGCTACTGGTCGACCGAAGAGCGCAACACCGGCCTGCCCGCGCTCACCGGCTACCTGCTGGAGAACCGCTTGCTGTGGCTGGCGGTCACCGGCGCGTTGTTTGCGGCGACGTTCGCCCTGTTCCGCACCGAGCGCAGTGGCACCGGCCGCAGCCGTGGCAAGAAGGTGGCCAGTGTTACCACCACCGATGGCAAGCGCAGCAACGTGATCGCACCCAAGGTCACGCCGAACTTCAACACTGCAACCGGTTGGCGCCAGCTGCTGCGCCAGGTCGGCTTCGATGCCTTGGGCGTATTTCGCAGCGCGCCGTTCCTGGTGTTGCTGGTGCTGGGCATGGCCAACTTCATCCCCACCGCCCTGCACCGCCAGACCATGTACGGCACGCCCAGCTGGCCTGTGACCTCGCAGATGCTGGAAGCGTTGCAGAATAGCTACAGCTTTCTGTTGATCATCATCGTGCTGTTCTATGCCGGCGAACTGGTCTGGCGGGAGCGCAGTGCGCGTATCGCCGGCATCAGCGATGCCATGCCGGTGCCGAACTGGGTGCCGCTGCTGGGCAAGTTCCTTACCTTGATTGCGGTGGTGTTCGCGTTCCAGGCCGTCGGCGGGCTCACCGCCATCGCCATCCAGCTGACCAAGGGTTACACCCAGATCGAGCCACTGCTGTACTTCAAGACGCTGGCGCTGGATTCGGTGGTCTACATTCTGATGGGCGGCATGGCCTTGGTGCTGCAGGTACTGAGCAACAACAAGTTCATGGGCTATGCGCTGCTGATCCTGCTGCTGATCGGGCAGTCGGTGCTGGGCATGCTCGACTACACCCAGAACCTGTACAACTTCGGCAGCTGGCCGATCGCCCCCTATTCGGACATGAACGGCTACGGCCATTTCCTGACCGGGCAGCTGGCCTTCCAGGGCTACTGGATGCTGTTCCTGCTGGCATTGCTGCTGCTCTGCGCCGCCTTGTGGGTGCGTGGCGTGGACTCGGGCTGGCGGCAGCGCCTGCGCCTGGCCAGGCAGCGCCTGCGCGGCCCCTTGGGTGCAGGCCTGGCGGCGGCGGTGCTGGCCTTCATCGCCTGCGGCGGCTGGCTGTACTGGAACACCAACATCCGCAATGAATTTGTCTCGCCGGACCAGCAGCTCGACCGCCAGGCCCGTTACGAGCGCGAATACCGCAAGTACAAGGACCTGCCGCAGCCGCGCATCATCGCCATCGACAACAACGTCGACCTGCACCCGGAAACCCAGTCCGTACGCATCGACGGCGTCTACCGCGTGCGCAATACCCATGCGACCGCCATCCCCGACATCCACGTCGCGATGGGCGATGACAAGACCCTGGCCAGCATCGAGATGGGCGGCGCCAAATTGACCACCCACGATGAGGAGCTGGGCTACCGCATCTACCACCTGGACGCACCGATGGCGCCGGGCGAGGAACGCGACATCCGCTTCACCGTCGACATCCATCCCAACGGCATCACTTCCGACCAGGCACAGACCCAGATCGTCGACAACGGCAGCTTCTTCAACAGCCGTGTACTGCCGGCCTTTGGTTATGACAGCGGCGCGGAGATCAGTGACCGCAACGAACGCCGCAAGCGTGACCTCGGTGAACCGACCCGCATGCCCAAGCTGGAGGATGAGGCCGCGCGTGCCAATACCTACATCTCCAACGACTCGGACTGGCTGGATTTCCGCAGTACCGTCTGCACCGCACCGGACCAGATCGCCTTGGCACCGGGCTACCTGCAGAAGGAGTTCGAACGTGATGGCCGCCGTTGCTTCAGCTACGCCATGGACCGGCCGATGCTGAACTTCTACGCCTATCTGTCGGCACGCTGGCAGGTGAAGAAGGCTACGTACAAGAACATCCCGATCGAGATCTATTACGACGCCAAACATCCGTACAACGTAGATCGGATGATCGAGGGTGTGCAGAAATCACTCACGTACTACGAGGCCAACTTCAGTCCGTACCAGCACAAACAGGTGCGCATCATCGAGTTCCCGGGCTACCAGTCGTTCGCGCAGAGTTTTGCCAACACCATCCCCTACTCGGAATCGATCGGTTTCATCACCGACCTGCGCGACAAGGATGATGTCGACTATGTGTTCTATGTCACTGCGCATGAAGTGGCGCACCAGTGGTGGGCACACCAGGTGATCGGCGCCAATGTGCAGGGCGCCACCGTACTGTCCGAGTCCTTGTCGCAGTACTCGGCCTTGATGGTGATGGAGAAGGAATACGGACGCGGCCACATGCGTCAGTTTCTGAAGGATGAGCTGGACAGGTATCTTTCTGGCCGAGGTGGCGAAGATGTCGAAGAACTGCCGCTGTACCGGGTGGAGAACCAGCAGTACATCCACTACCAGAAGGGTTCGCTGGTGTTCTATCGCCTGCGCGAGGAAATGGGCGAGGAAACACTGAACCGCGCCCTGTCCCGCTTCATCAAGGCCAAGGCCTTCCAGCAACCGCCGTATACCACCTCGGCCGAACTGTTGGAGTTCATCCGCGCCGAAGCCAAGCCCGAGCAGCAGGGGTTGATCACCGACCTGTTCGAAAAGATCAGCTTCTACGACAACCGCGTGGTGGAGGCCACTGCCAAGAAACGGGCGGACGGCCGCTACGACGTGACCCTGCAGCTGCATGCGGACAAACGCTATGCCGACGGCATGGGCAAGGAAACCGCGGGCACGCTGGACGACTGGATCGAGGTTGGCGTGTTCGCCAAGGGCGCGTCTGGTAACGAACGTGATGAGAAGGTGCTGTACCTGCAGCGCCATCACATCACCGCCGCAGCCCCCAGCATCACTGTCACCGTGGACCAGAAGCCCGATGAAGCCGGCTTCGACCCGTACAACAAGCTGATCGACCGGGTATCGGCCGACAACCGCAAGCGGGTGACGGTGCAGTAAACAGCGCACGGCTTGCGCTCAAAGCCCCTCTCCTGTTCACGGGAGAGGGGTTGGGGTGAGGGCAGCTCTTGAAGCAGTGCCGGGGAAGCCCCTTGCCGAGCATCGCTCGGCACTACAGCCCCCCGCTCTTGCTCAAAGCCCCTCTCCCGTTCACGCGAGAGGGGTTGGGGTGAGGGCGGCTTCTGGGGCATTACAGGGAAAGCCCCTGCCGAGCATGGCTCGGCACTACAGGGCCGCAAATCTGCTGCACTGCGGATTCCGTACGGGACCGAATGCGGTTACATTCGGCCCGTAACAGCGCCGCCGGCAGCTGACCAAACCCACCCTGGGAGGGGAAACATGCGTACTACTTTCAAGACCCTGTTGCTGGCCCTGCCGCTGCTGGCCGCCGGCTTCTCCGCCAGCGCCAGTGACAGCGCCGCCGGCCGCTGGCGCACCATCGACGACGAAACCGGCCGGGTGAAGTCCATCGTCGAAATCAGCCAGGCCGCCAATGGCACCCTCAGCGGCAAGGTGCTGCAGGTATTGCAGTCCGAGCAGGGCCCGCACCCGGTCTGCAACAAGTGTGAAGGCGCCAACAAGGGCAAGCCGATCGAAGGCATGACCATCCTCTGGAATGTCCGCCCGGACGGCACCAACAAGTGGGCCAACGGCACCATCCTGGACCCGGCCAAGGGCAAGACCTACAGCTCCAAGGTCGCCTTGGTGGACAACGGCCGCAAGCTGGACGTGTCCGGCTGCATCGCCTTCATCTGCCGCACCCAGACCTGGTTGCGCGACCAGTAAGACCGGCTTGAGGCTGTTGCTTAAGGCTGTTGCTTAAGGCTGTTGCTTAAGGCTGTTGCTTGAGGCTGTTGCTTGAGGCCCTGCTTGGAGCTCTTGCTCAAAGCCCCTCTCCCGCCTGCGGGAGAGGGGTTGGGGTGAGGGGAAGCTTCTAGCTGAGCAAAGTCAAAGCCCCCCTCATCCGCCCCTTCGGGGCACCTTCTCCCGTAGACGGGAGAAGGGAAGGCCCAGGTTTCGCTCCCTGTCTGGCAAGCTCCCAGCCACGGTCCCCCGGGGCTGCTTCTTTTCAGCCATGCGATAATCTCCAGTCCCCTGCTGCAAGCCATCGCCATGACCCGCAACGCCCTAGTCACCAATGCCCTGCCCTACGCCAACGGCCCGCTGCACCTCGGCCACCTGGTGGGTTACATCCAAGCCGATATCTGGGTGCGTGCGCGGCGAATGATGGGCGAGAAGGTCTGGTACGTCTGCGCCGATGACACCCATGGCACGCCGATCATGCTGGCCGCCGAGAAGGCCGGGGTGACCCCGGAAGCCTTCATCGCCAACATCCAGGCCGGCCATGAGCGCGATTTCGCTGCCTTTGGCGTGGATTTCGACCACTACGACTCGACCAACTCGGCCACCAACCGCGAGCTGACCGAAGCCCTGTACGCCAAGCTCGACGCCGCCGGCCATATCAGCCGCCGCTCGGTGGCGCAGTTCTACGACCCGGCCAAGGGCATGTTCCTGCCCGACCGCTACATCAAGGGCACGTGCCCCAACTGCAAGTCACCCGACCAGTACGGCGACAACTGCGAAGTCTGTGGCGCCACTTATGGCCCGACCGACCTGATTGAACCGAAGTCGGTCGTATCCGGCGCGACCCCGGAAATGCGCGATTCAGAGCACTACTTCTTCGAAGTCGGCCGCTTCCAGGACTTCCTGCGCGAATGGCTGGCCGGCGACGTGGCCCTGCCCGGCGTGAAGGCCAAGCTGGCCGAGTGGCTGGATGCTGAAGGCGGCCTGCGCGCATGGGATATCTCGCGTGATGCGCCCTATTTCGGCTTCGAGATCCCGGGTGCACCGGGCAAGTACTTCTACGTGTGGCTGGATGCGCCGATCGGCTACCTGTCCAGCTTCAAGAACCTGTGCGCCAAGACCGGCGACGACTTCGACGCCGTGCTCGCCGCCGACAGCAACACCGAGCTGCACCACTTCCTCGGCAAGGACATCGTCAACTTCCACGGCCTGTTCTGGCCGGCGGTGCTGAAGGGCAGCGGCCTGCGCACGCCGACCAAGCTGCACGTCAACGGTTACCTGACCGTGGACGGTGCAAAGATGAGCAAGTCGCGCGGCACCTTCATCATGGCCCGCACCTACCTGGATGCCGGTTTGGCACCGGAAGCGCTGCGCTATTACTTCGCCGCCAAGTCCTCCGGCGGCGTCGACGATCTCGATCTGAACCTGACCGACTTCACCGCCCGCGTGAATGCCGATCTGGTCGGCAAGTTCGTCAACCTCGCCAGCCGCTGCGCCGGCTTCATCGCCAAGCGCTTCGACGGCAAGCTGGCCGACGCACTGCCAGACCAGGCCCAGTACGACCGTTTCATCGCCGCGCTAGCCCCCATCCGGGAGGCCTACGAGCGCAATGACGCCGCTGCCGCCATCCGCCTGACCATGGCGCTGGCCGATGAAGCCAACAAGTACATCGACGACACCAAGCCTTGGGTCATCGCCAAGCAAGAGGGTGCCGACGCCGAACTGCAGGCGGTCTGCACGCAGGGCCTGAACCTGTTCCGCGTGCTGGTCACCGCGCTCAAGCCGGTGCTGCCGGCCACCGCGCTGCAGGCAGAAAGCTTCCTCAACGCCCCGGTCCACGGCTGGGACGACATTACCACCCCGCTGACCGCACACAGCATCGCCGCCTACGTGGCGCTGTTCACCCGTATCGACACCAAGATGATTGACGCAATGACCGACGCCTCCAAGGACACCCTCGCCGCCCAGCCTGCCGCCGAGGCCAAGCCAGCCAAGGCCGAGAAGCCCGCCAAGGTTGAAGTGAAGGCCGAAGGTGAAGCTTCCGCGTACATCGGCATCGATGATTTCGCCAAGCTCGACCTGCGCATCGGCAAGGTGCTGGAATGCGGTTTCGTCGAAGGCTCGGAAAAGCTGCTGCGCTTCCTGCTGGATGCCGGCGACCTCGGCCAGCGGCAGATCTTCTCCGGCATCCGCGGCAGCTATGCCGAGCCGGAAGCGCTGGTCGGCCGCAACGTGGTGTTCATCGCCAACCTGGCCCCGCGCAAGATGCGCTTCGGCCTGAGCGAAGGCATGATCCTGTCGGCCGGTTTCGACGGTGGCGCACTGGCGCTGCTGGATGCCGATGGCGGTGCATTGCCGGGCATGCCGGTACGTTGATGGCAACGGGTGCGCCGCTGGGCGCACCCTACCCGAACGGAGTGGACCATGCAGCTAGCCCTCTTCGACTTCGACCACACCATCACCGTCTGTGACACCTACAGCCGGTTCCTGCGTCGCGTGGCCACACCGGAGCAGCGCGCGCAGGGATGGTGGCGGGTTGGGCCGTGGGTGCTGGCCTACCGGCTGAAACTGATCTCGGCCGAACACGTCCGCCGCCGTGTCACCGCGCAGGTCTTCACTGGCCGCCATGCCGGTGAGATCACCCAGATGGCACGCGACTATGCACGCGAGCAGCTGCCGGAGATGGTGCGACCGGAAATGCTCGAGCAGATCCAGTGGCACAAGACCCAGGGCCATACCGTGGTGGTCGTGTCCGGCTCGCTCGATCTGTACCTGCAGCACTGGTGCGAGCGGATGGGCCTGCAGATGATCTGCAACCGGCTCGAGGTGCAGGACAACCGTCTCACCGGCCGCTACGCCGAGGGCGACTGCGGCGCGCGCAAGGTCGCCTTGATACGCAAGCGTTTCGATCTGGGCAGCTACCAGCGTATCCACGCCTACGGCGACAGCAGCGAAGACAAACCCATGCTGGCGCTGGCGCACGAGCGCTGGTATCGCGGCAAATGCCTTTCATGAGCCCCTCCCCCTCCGGGAGAGGGCTTGGGGTGAGGGCGAACAGCAGGACTCCCAATGATTACCCAACCCACATCCGACGCTGCGCGCCACCTTCTCTTGCAGGGAGAAGGAAGGGCTGCGCTGGTCGAACGCCTCGACCGGCTGCTGCCGCAGACCCAATGCGGTCAGTGCGGCTATGACGGCTGCCGTCCCTATGCCGAAGCCATGGCCACCAACGCTGCCGCTGTGGACCATTGCCCGCCAGGCGGCGATGCTGGCGCACGTGCACTGGCGCATGTGCTCGGTGTGCCCGCCCTGCCCTACGACCGCAGCCGCGGCGAGCACAAACCGGTGCAAGTCGCGGTGATCGTCGAAGCCGACTGCATCGGCTGCACCAAGTGCATCCAGGCCTGCCCCGTCGATGCCATCATCGGCGGCGCCAAATACATGCACACGGTGCTGGCCGACCTGTGCACCGGCTGCGAGCTGTGCATCCCGCCCTGCCCGGTGGATTGCATCGAGCTGCAGGCAGTCGCGAACCCTGGTTTTGTGGGAGCGGCTTAAGCCGCGAAGCTCGTCGCAAACCAGCTGTCGGAGATCCCGATCATCGGCATCAAACCGAAAGAGCGCAGCTGCTCCAGATCATGTTGAACGCTGCAATCCTGACGACACCGGCTTCGCGGCTTACGGCACTCCTACAAACAGCAGAAGCAAGGTGCTTGTGGGAGCGGTGTCAGCCGCGAAGCTCGTAGATGTCCAGAAGGCGAATATCCCAATATCAGGGAAAAACGCTGCAGTTCAGGATCATGTTGACCGCTGCGATGCAGGCTATATTGGCTTCGCGACTGACGTCGCTCCCACAACCCGGTAAACGTTGGCAGCTGGCTGCGGCCTCAATACTCGTCATCCTCGCCTTTCGGCGGCAGTGGCGGCACGGTGTACTGGTGCCCGTGCGCACGGCAATCCGCAATCAAGGCGTCCGCATCCGCACGCACTATCGCGCGCGTGCCCAGTGGATAGCGATCGTCCTCTACCAGGTCGGTGCGCAGGTCGGTGACCGGCGAGAACGAGGCCGATACCGCATAGCGCTCTTCCGAGACAGCCAGCGCATCACCGCCCCACCAGCGGATCAACCATTGCGCGTTGTCCCAGATCAGCACCGTTTCCATCGTGCCGCCGGCGAGCTGGTAGCCCACCGCACAGAAACCATTGGGAACACTGCGATCACCATGACGGCGCACCGTATTGCGCAGCTCCGCCTCGATCAACTTGAACTGAGGGTAGTCCAATGGCTCGATGCGCTGCACGGGTGCGTGCGCGTAGATCATCTTCGATAGCGGCGCGCCAGATACGACCGCACTGGCCCCAGTCAGCGCGCAGTACACGCCGAACAACAGACTACGTTTCATTCCCTTCCCCTTGCCTCCCTGCAAAGACAGCGCTGCCTGACCTGCCAAGGACGCCGCAACGTCCAAGGCAGATCGATCGTTTCACTCAGCGCACTTACGGCACAGCCGCGGTGATCACGATCTCGATCTTCCATTCCGGGTTGGCCAGCTTGGCCTGCACGGTGGCGCGCGATGGCGTTGCACCCTGCGGTACCCACTTGTCCCAGGCCTGGTTCATGCCCGCGAAGTCGGCAAGGTCGGCCAGGAAAATCTCGGCGCGCAGGATCTTGGTCTTGTCGGTCGGGGCCAGACGCAGCAGATCGTCGATGGCCTGCAGCACCTGCTCGGTCTGGCCAACGATATCTGCGCTGGTATCTTCCGGCACCTGGCCAGCCAAGTAGGCCACACCGTTGTGGATGGTCATTTCCGACATGCGTGGGCCGGTATCGAAGCGCTGGATCATTGGGGTGACTCCGTGTTGTGGGTGTGCCTGCCATTGTGAGGGCAAGTGGAAGTTTCAGGCGTTTCTTTGCGTGAACGCCGCCATGCCGCCAACGCCACCAACAGCAACCAGCCCACCACCGCGGCAATCACCAGCTTCTGCCCCAGTCCACGCGGGCTGCCACGCCACAGTACGTGCAACCACAGCCCAGCGAAGGTCAACCATGCCCATACCCATGCCAGCCGATGCAGACCCTGCCACTGCGGGTCACGGCCGAAGCACCAAGCCTGCAACAGCATCGCCACGGTCACACAGAGGAAGGCGGTCTGCGCAGCCAGCCCATGCAACAAGGGAGCCAGCAGCGGTGCATGCTGCGGCAACCAGCTGTCACCTATCGCCACACTGGCCAAGCCGAGCCCGGCCGCCGCAAACAGACTGGGCGGCAAGCCGCGCCGCGCACCTCCATCGGCCTGCCGGTACAGCATCAAGCCAAGCGCGGCGATGGCCAAGGCCAGCAAGCAGTAAGCGCTGCGCAGCAGGGCACCATATGGGCCGTGCAGATACACGCTCAGGGTGGCGCGCACCCAGTCCAGGTCATCACGGGCAAACTGCAGGCCGATGGCGATGATCAAGAACAACAGCAACGCCACCACTACCGCCAATTCCGGTGCGGCCGATTGCCTCCCTGCCTTGCACCGATGTTCGCCCATGCTCGTTCCCCAGTGTTCGAGCTGCCAAGTCTAGTTCGCCTGCGGCCATCACGCCGACTGAAGCCGGTGAAAACGCCCTGGCCCGCGCATGCAGCCCCCGTCACGCATGAGGACTAGTCTTATGCGTCCGCGCCGCACTAGCGCATACCCTTCAGCACCTGCATGACCGCGTCTTTCACGTCTTCGGAGCCTTCAACCCCGGGCTGGCGCCGCATCGCTGCCATCCTTGTCACCATGGCCATCATGGCGATGGCACTGCATGCATTGGCCGGCGAGTTCAGCGACCATGGCTATCACCAGATCCGCAGCGCCATGCGCGGACTGTCATGGTCGCAACTGGGCATGGCAACGCTGTTGGGCATGGCCAGCTATGTCTGCCTGATCGGGTTTGATGCGATCGGCCTGCGCCGCGCCAAGCATCCGTTGCCGGCAACTCGCGTCGGCATCACCGCCTTCCTGGCGCATGCTGCTGGGCAGACGCTGGGTTTTGCCGCACTCACCGGTGGCGCCATCCGCGTACGCAGCTACGGCCACGCCGGGCTCAGCCTGGCCGAGATCGGCCAGGTGGTGCTGATGAGCACCCTGGGCTTCGTGTTTGGCGCCTGGCTGCTGCTCGGCCTGGCCTTGCTGCTGGAACCCGGTACCGCGGCCTTGGCACTGCCGATATCGGCCAGCGCGGTTTACGCATTGGGTATCGCCATGCTGGTCGGCTTCGCCGCGATGCTGCTGCTGGTCGGCCGCAACGGTCGTAGTGTGGGCTGGGGCCAGCACCGCATGTGGATTCCCGATCGACGCACGGTGCTGGAAGTCACCGCGCTCAGCGTAGTCGAGTTGGGGCTGGCATCGGCCGCGTTCTACGTGCTGTTGCCGGCGCAGGCCGAGATCAGCTTCATGGGCTTCGTCGGGCTGTATCTGGTGGCAGTGGTGGCCGGACTGGTTTCCACCGTACCGGCAGGGCTCGGCGTGTTCGAGTGGAGCCTGCTCAAACTGTTGCCGCAGGTGGCACCGGCCGCCATCCTCGCCGCCGCAGTGGCCTATCGCATTACCTATTACCTGTTGCCGTTGTTCCTGTCCGCGCTGCTGGCGGCGCTGGCCAGCGTGCGCCGCCCGCTGCGCAGCGGTGCAGGTACTGTCTGGTCGGTGATCCGACCATGGTTGCCACAATTGATCGCGCTGGCGGTGTTTGCCGCCGGTGCGCTGCTGCTGATCGACGGCACCCTGCCAGTACCGCATCAACGACTGTTGCCAGCATCGCTGCCGATCGTGGAAACCTCGCATCTGCTCGGAAGCCTCGGCGGTGTGTTGCTGCTGCTGATCGGGCAAGGCCTGCAACGACGCAGCCACGCCGCGTGGATGCTGGCACTGGCGCTGTGCGTTGCCCTGCCACTGCCGGCTTGGTTGCGTGGCGGCCATCTGACCGTGGCCCTGAGCTTTCCGCTGCTAGCGGTGGCGCTGTGGGCGGCGCGACGCGAGTTCTACCGCGAAGGCGCGCTGCTGGATGAGGCGTGGTCGTGGCCGTGGCTGCGCAATGTGGCCTTGGTGCTGGTCGCAACGGTGTGGCTGCTGTTTTTCGTCTACAGCCATGTCGAATACCAGAACGAGCTGTGGTGGCAGTTCGCTACCTCCGGCAATGCGCCACGAGCATTGCGCGCCCTGCTGCTGGTCTGCATCGCGCTGATCGTGTTCGGGCTGGCGCGGCTGCTGCACAGCACCCGCAGCCCGCTGCCGCTGCCGGATGCGGCAACGCTGGAGCAGGTGCTTCCCGTGCTGGCCTTGGCCGAGGACACCCAAGCCTGCGTGGCAATGACCGGCGACAAGGCAATCCTGCGCAGCGAGGCGGGCGATGGCTTCGTGATGCTGCAGCGTTACGGCGGCTCGCTGGTGGCGATGGGCGATCCGGTCGGGCCACCAACGGTGGCAGCTGCCTTGATCTGGAAATTCCGCGAGGAAGCCGACCGGCTTGGCCTGCGCCCGGTGTTCTACCAGACCAGCGACAAGTACTGGCAGCATTACCTGGATCTGGGCCTGACCCTGGTCAAGCTGGGCGAGGAAGCGATGGTGCCGCTGCACGATTTCAGCCTGGCAGGCAGCGAACGCGCGGATCTAAGGCAGGCATGGAACAAAGGCAAACGGCTGGGGCTGAGTTTCCGGCTGGCCGCCGCCAGCGAGGTGCCTGCGTTGCTGAGTGAGTTGGCCGAGATTTCCGAAGCATGGCTGGACGAAAAGGCAGGCGAAGAGAAAGGCTTCTCACTGGGCAGTTTCGAGCCCGCCTATTTGAGTCGGTTCCCGATGGCACTGGTCGAGGCCGAGGGCCGCATCGTCGCGTTCGCCAACATCTGGCAGGCACCGGCCGGGCATGAGTTGTCGGTGGACCTGATGCGGCATCGCCCGGATGCCCCCAAGGGCACGATGGATTTTCTGTTCATCGAGTTGTTCCTGTGGGGCGCGGCCAATGGCTATACCCGCTTCTCGCTGGGCATGGCACCGCTGACCGGCCTGGCCCAGCACCGGCTTGCCGGCCGCTGGAACCGTTTCGCCAATCTGGTCGCGCGGCACGGTGAGCGTTTCTATGGTTTCAGCGGGCTGCGCCGCTTCAAATCCAAATTTTCACCAGAGTGGCGGCCGCGCTATCTGGCCGCGCCGGGCGGCGTGCATCTACCGGCTGCGTTGTTGGATGTGACCCGGTTGATCTCGCTGGATCCGAGTCGAAAGTAAGTGTGGGATTTGTGGGAGCGGTGTAAGCCGCCACGCTGGGCACGATTCAGATACCCCGCATAGCCGCTGACCCCGCTCCCCCACCCACCCCAAACAACGCCCCATACCAATAGGAGCGGTACCCAATGCCCAGCCGTCGG
>NZ_JBRRCU010000075.1:0-17864 GCF_056759195.1 Stenotrophomonas sp. STEN083
GCCCCAACTCCTACACGTGCTTCTGGGCACCGCGACGTAACGGGCTGCCGCACTCCGCTCTCAACCACAATCTACTCGGCTGGCAGACACAAGCGGCGTAAGCCGCGAAGCTGGCACACCATCAGATTGTCGAAATCGCCTGCAATCCAGCATCACCAGCTTCGCGGCTTACACCGCTCCTACAGATGTCATGCGGCCTACGTATGGCCGGGAAGGCCTCTGCCGAGCATGGCTCGGCACTACGCTTTGAGCCCCTCTCCCGCTTGCGGGGTGAAAGAGGGGCGTTTACAAACCATCGGTTTGTGCCCCTGTTGAACGCACTTGCGCCAGCGCAAGGGCCGGGGAGCGGGGGTTGGGGTGAGGGGGAGCTTTTCGCTTGTAAAGCCCCTGCCGAGCATGGCTCGGCACTGCAGTTTGCCGGGGCAAAAAAAACGGCGCCGAGGCGCCGTTTTTCTTAGAGGCCGTAGCCGAATTGCTGCTTGAACTGGTCGTTGAACTCGGCGAAGTCGAAGCGCTGGTTCTGCGTGCCCGGGTGTTCCACCTTCAACGCGCCCATCAGGTTGCTCATGCGGCCGACGGTCAGCCAGTCCATGCCCTTCTCGATGCCGAAGATCAGGCCGGCGCGGAAGGCGTCGCCGCAACCGGTCGGGTCGACCACGCGGCGCTCGTGCGCCGGCGGGATGTCGAAGGTCTTTTCCGGGGTGTGGATGATCGCGCCGCGCGGGCCCTGGGTGGTGATGTAGGCCTTGGTCCGGGCGACGATGTCGGTCTCGCTCCAGCCGGTACGCTGCTGCAGCAGGTTGGACTCGTAATCGTTGACCACCACGTAGTCGGCCTGCTCGATGAACTCGCGCAGTTCCGGGCCGTTGAACAGCGGCAGCGCCTGGCCCGGATCGAAGATGAAGGGAATGCCGCATTCGACGAACTCGGCTGCGTTCTGGATCATGCCTTCACGGCCGTCCGGGGCAACGATGCCGAAGGTGACGCCCGGCACGTCGCGCACGTGGTTGTCGTGCGAACGCATCATCGCGCCCGGGTGGAAGGCGGTGATCTGGTTGTTGTCGTGGTCGGTGGTGATGAAGCACTGCGGGGTGAACATGTCTTCCAGCACCCGCACCTGGCTCAGGTCGATGCCCATGCGCTCGAAGTGCTCGCGGTACGGACCGAAGTCCTGGCCCACGGTGCCCATCGGGATCGGGCTGCCGCCCAGCAGCTTCAGGTTGTAGGCGATGTTGCCCGCGCAGCCACCCAGCTCGCGACGCATGCGCGGCACCAGGAACGACACATTCAGGATGTGCACCTTGTCCGGCAGGATGTGGTTCTTGAACTGGTCCGGGAACACCATGATGGTGTCAAAGGCAAGGGAACCACAGATCAAAGCGGACATTGCGAACAGGCCTATACGTAAAAGGAAAAAGCCGCCGCGCACGCGCAGTCGACCCGGCGCGACTGCGCGCCAAAGTGCGTAAGGTTACCGGCTGCGGCGGTCCACGGCCACAAGCAAGGATGTACCGCAGCTGCCCGGAGTGGGCGAAAGCCCAGAATTCCCTAGGATTTTCCTTGCTCGGGCGGGGGTGGGTTGATAGGCTAACTGCCCCCATTTTCTGCCCATTTTTTCGCCAAACGGCGTGGGCGCGACACCCCTCAGGATCACTTCCCAGATGTTCAAGAAGCTGCGTGGCATGTTCTCCAATGACCTGTCCATTGACCTGGGCACGGCCAACACCCTTATCTATGTGCGCGGCCAGGGCATTGTGCTGAACGAGCCGTCGGTCGTGGCCGTGCGCCAGGACCGTGCCATCGGTGGCACCCGCTCAGTGGCTGCCGTCGGCGCCGAGGCCAAGCAGATGCTCGGCCGTACCCCGGGCCATATCACCACCATCCGCCCGATGAAGGATGGCGTCATCGCCGACTTCACCTACACCGAGGCGATGCTCAAGCACTTCATAAAGAAGGTGCACAAGTCGCGCGTGCTGCGCCCGAGCCCGCGCGTGCTGGTCTGCGTGCCGGCCGGTTCCACCCAGGTGGAGCGTCGTGCGATCAAGGAATCGGCCGAGGAGGCCGGCGCGCGTGATGTGTTCCTGATCGAAGAGCCGATGGCTGCTGCGATCGGTGCCGGCATGCCGGTCACCGAGGCGCGTGGTTCGATGGTCATCGATATCGGCGGCGGCACCACCGAAGTCGCGGTCATCTCGCTGAACGGCATCGTCTATTCGGCCTCGGTGCGTATCGGTGGCGACCGTTTCGACGAGTCCATCACCAATTACGTGCGCCGCAACCACGGCATGCTGATCGGTGAAGCCACCGCCGAGCGCATCAAGGTGGAGCTGGGCTGCGCCTACCCGCAGGCGGAAGTGATCGAGATGGAAATCTCCGGCCGCAACCTCGCCGAGGGCGTGCCGAAGATGATCAAGATCAGCTCCAACGAAGTGTTGGAAGCCCTGCACGAGCCGCTGTCGGGCATCGTCTCGGCGGTCAAGCTGGCCCTGGAGCAGACCCCGCCGGAGCTGTGCGCCGACGTCGCCGAGCGCGGCATCGTGCTGACCGGTGGTGGCGCGTTGCTGCGTGACCTGGACCGCCTGATCTCCGAAGAAACCGGCCTGCACGTGCAGGTGGCCGACGATCCGTTGACCTGCGTGGCCCGCGGTGGCGGTCGTGCGCTGGAACTGGTGGACATGCACGGCAACGAGTTCTTTGCGCCGGAGTGATCCGCAGGGAATGGGGGCTGGGGAATCGAGAAAAGAGGGCAGGGTGTCCTGCAGCTCGTTCCACTCTCCAGCATCCGCTTCCCCGAACCAACGGCGTGACAGCAGTCGCGCCGTTTCCATACCCGATTCTTCATTCCCAATTCCCAGCCTTCTGTCGTGCCCCCTTACGCCGGTCCTCCCGTAGCCTCCCGTCAAGGGGATGCCAGCAGCACGCTGCGTCTGCTGGCGTACCTGGCCTTGGCCATCACCTTGATCGTGCTCGACGACCAGGGCGGCTGGATGTCGCGTCTGCGCGCCCAGGCCAATGTGCTGGTGCAGCCGATCTGGGCCTTGGCCGGTGTGCCTGGCCGGGTAGGGGCATCGGTCAAGGACAACGCTGCCAGCCATAACCAGCTGGTCAGCGAAAACCGCGAGCTGCGTAACCAACTGCTGGTCGCCAATGCGCGACTGACCCGCCTGCAGACTGCGGCGCTGGACAACGCTCAGCTGCGCGAGCTGCTCAACGTGGCCGAGCGCAATGGCCTGGACGTGCAACTGGCGCCCATCCTCGATATCGACCTGGATCCGGTCAAACAGCGGCTGGTACTGGATTCAGGCAGCCGCGCCGGCGTGCATGTCGGCCAGGCGGTGATCGATGCCGGTGGCCTGATGGGCCAGGTGATCGCGGTGACCCCGGCGCATTCAACCGTGTTGCTGCTGACCGATCCGGACCATGCGGTGCCGGTGGCCGTGGCGCGCAACGGTGTACGGCTGATTGTTTATGGCCGTGGCGACCGGTTGGAACTGCGTGATATTCCGCTCAGCGCAGGCGTGGAAGTGGGCGATGAGATCGTCACTTCTGGTCTGGGTGGGCGTTTCCCGGCCGGCTTCCCGGTCGGCAAAATCCTGAAGCTGCGCCCGGACGACACCCACGCCTTCCTGGTCGGCGAGCTGGAGCCGGCGGCCAAGCTGGACCGTGGCCGCAATGTGCTGCTGCTGCGTTCGGTACCGGCGCTGCCGCAGTTGCCGGATAGCAGTGCAATCGAATCGGCGCCGGAAGCCGCGGCCGCTGGCGGTCCATCCGCCGCCCCGGTCAACCGCATGGGCGCGGCAGCTGCCGTTGTTCCTGCTACCAACCCTCAGGCTGCGGCGGCCACGCAGGCCCCGGCCAACACGCCAGCGACCGAGCCGGCAGCTGCAGGCCAGTCGCCCGCCCCGGCGACAGCGCCAGTCAACGAATCCGCAAGCCCGGCAACACCAGTGACCACTGACAACCCGACCCCGCCACAGGTGCGCCCATGAGTCGTCTGCGCACCAAGGGCTGGGTGATGCCGGTCAGTTTCGTGTTGGCCTTGCTGCTGGGGCTGATTCCGCTGCCCGAACTGCTGTTGCCGGCGCGCCCGTATTGGTTGGCGCTGGTACTGGCTTACTGGGTGATCGAAACCCCCGACAAGGTCGGGCTGGGCTTCGCCTTCAGCATCGGCCTGCTGGCCGACGTGATGTTTGGCGGCATTCTGGGCGAGCAGGCGCTGCGGCTGGTGGTGATGGCCTTCATCCTGCAGCGCTTCCGTGCCCGCATCCGCTTCTTCCCGCTGTCGCAGCAGGCCTTGGCGATGGGCGGGCTGCTGTTCAATGACCGCGTGATCGATGCTGCCATCCACCTGCTGGTGGGCGAGCCGATGCTGCCGTGGAGCTACTGGGTGGCACCGCTGCTGGGCATGGGCTTGTGGTTGCCGCTGTATGTGCTGCTGGATGCGGTGCGGCTGGGCAAGCGCGGGCGCTGACGATGGCGTCGCGCCGCCAGCACAAGAACACGCACGCAGAGGCCGAGCAGTTCCGGCGCCGTGCCGCGATCGGCTTCCTGGGTGTGCTGCTGACCCTGGGTTTCCTCGCCGGCTGGTATTTCAAGCTGCAGGTGCTGGACCACGACATCTACGCCACCCGTTCCGAGGCCAACCGCATCAAGGCTCGGCCGGTGGTGCCGGGACGCGGGCTGATCTACGACCGCAACGGGCGCCTGCTGGCCGAGAACGTGCCGGCTTTCCGTCTGGACGTTACCGCCGACAAGGTCACGGACATGGATGCCACCCTGGCCGGGCTGCAGAAGATCTTCTCGCTCAGCGAAGAAGACATCGAGCGCTTCAAGCAATCGCGCAAGGCCCGCCGCGGCTTCATGCCGGTGACGTTGAAGCTGCGGGTCAGCGACGACGAGATGGCACGCTTCGCAGTGGACCGCTGGCGCTACCCGGGCGTCGAGCTCGAGCCCTATCTGACCCGGCGTTACCCCTACGGCGATCTGTTCGGCCACATCATCGGCTACGTCGGCCGGGTCGATGACAAGGATCTGGAAGAGCTGGGCGAGGGCAATGCGGCGCTGACGCACATCGGCAAGTCCGGGTTGGAGCGTTTCTACGAAACCCAGCTGCGCGGCAAGATCGGCTACGAGCAGGTCGAGACCAATGTGCAGGGCCGTGCGATCCGCACGGTTGGGCGGGTGCCGGCGCAGTCGGGCACCGATCTGCGGCTGTCGATCGATGCCGACCTGCAACGCGCCATGGTGGCGGCGTTCGGCGAGCAGGAAGGTTCGGCGGTGGCGATCGATCCGCGCACCGGCGAAATCCTGGCTATGGTCAGCCTGCCGTCGTTCGATCCCAATCTGTTCGTCAACGGCATCTCCCACGCCGACTTCAAGGCGCTCAACGAGAACCCTTCGCGGCCGCAGTTCAACCGGCTGGTGCTGGGCGGCGTGGCGCCGGGTTCGACGGTGAAGCCCTTCCTTGGCCTGGCTGGCCTGGACAGCGGCCTGCGCCGGCCCGAAGACAAGATCCTGTCGCGCGGCATGTTCTACCTGCCCGGCGTCAGCCGTGGCTGGGGCGACGCCAACCGTGGCGGCCATGGCTGGACCGATCTGCGCAAATCGATCACCCAGTCGGTCAATACCTATTACTACCAGCTCGGTATCGACATGGGCATCGAGCGCTATGACGACTACATGGGCAACCGCTATGGCTTTGGCCAGCCCACCGGCATCGATCTGGCCGGCGAGATCGGCGGCATCCTGCCGTCACCGGCGGCCAAGCTGAAAGCCAACAAGGAGCGCTGGTATCCGGGTGACACCGTCAATGCCAGCATCGGCCAGGGGTTATGGAAGGTGACACCGCTGCAACTGGTGCGTGGTGTTGGCGGACTGGCTACCGGCCAGCTGCGCACACCGCATCTGGTAATGGAGCGGCGCGCCGGTTTCGACCATGACTGGGCGCCGACGCAGCCGCAGGCAAGCAGGCCGATCAGCCCCAACCCGGCCAACGTGCAGGCAGTGCGCGAAGGCATGATGGGCACCATGCAGCCCGGCGGCAGTGGCTGGCGCTCCGCTGCCGGTGCGCAATACCGCATGGCTGGCAAGACCGGTACCGCGCAGGTCATCAGCCGCAAGGGCACGGCCGCATTGAATCCGCGCAGCCTGCCGATGCACCTGCGTCACCGCGCGCTGTTCGTGGGTTTTGCGCCTGCCGAGGAGCCCGTGATCGCAATTGCCATCGCGGTGGAAGGCGGTGGCTATGGTGGTTCGGCTGCCGCGCCGATCGCGCGCAAGGTATTTGATGCCTGGTTGCTCGGGGTGATGCCGGAAGGTCTGCAGCCGCTGGATGCAGAGCGCGGCACAGTGGCGGTGGGTGTGGCGACGTTCGATACCGAAGATGCCAGCTGGCGCGCGCGCGGCGAGCAGGTTGCGCCGCAGTTCGCCGATCTGCCGATCATGGTTGGCGTTCCCGCGCCGCAGCCAGGTACGCCGCCGCAGCCTGCGCCTGAGGCGCTGCTTGGTGTTGCGCCGGCAGCTGCGCGTCCGGCGGTGCCGGCGGCAACGACAGCGGAGATGCGCCGATGAGGGATTTCCTGCGCTGGGCGTTGGAGATGGGTCAGCGTCTGACCCGTGGCCTGGACTGGCCGCTGCTGTTTGCCTTGCTCGCTTTGATGGTCATTGGCTTGTCGGTGCTGGACAGCGCCGGTGGCAGTGGCCTGGTGATGGCGCAGGGCGTGCGTTTCGCGGTGGGCCTGGTGGCGATGTGGGCGATCTCGCGCGTATCGATCCTGCGCATCCGCGCGTGGACGCCGATGATCTATGCCTTGTCGATGCTGCCACTGCTGGCGGTGTTCGTGCTGGGTACCGGCAAGTACGGGCGCCAATGGTTGAATCTGGGGCTGTTCTATCTGCAGCCGGCCGAGTTGTTGAAAGTCAGTCTGCCGATGATGGTGGCCTGGTACCTCAACCGCATGCCCTTGCCGCCACGTGTTCCGGTGGTGCTGGTGGCGGCGGTGATCATTGGTGTGCCGACCGGTCTGGTGATGTTGCAGCCGGACTTCGGTACCGGTGTGCTGATCGCCGCCAGCGGTGCCTTCGTATTGTTGCTGGCCGGCCTGCCGTGGTGGTGGGTGGGCGTGGGTGTGGGCGGTGTTGCCGCCGCTGCGCCGGTGGCCTGGTTCTGGCTGCTGCGGCCTTACCAGAAGGACCGCATCATGATGTTCCTCGACCCGGAGAGCGATGCCCTGGGTGCGGGCTGGAACATCATCCAGTCCAAGATCGCCATTGGTTCCGGCGGCCTGACCGGCAAAGGCTGGGGGCTGGGCTCGCAGTCGCACCTGAACTTCATTCCCGAACAGACCACCGACTTTGCGTTCTCTGTGCTGAGTGAGGAGTACGGCTGGATCGGCGTGGCGATCGTGCTGGCCTTGTACCTGTTCGTGATCGGCCGCTGCCTGTGGATCGCGGTGGACTCGCGCGATACCTATTCGCGGCTACTGGCAGGCGCAACCGGTCTGGCGTTCTTCGTCTACATCCTGGTCAACGGCGGCATGATCTCCGGCCTGTTGCCGGTGGTGGGTGTGCCGATGCCGTTGATCAGCTATGGCGGCACCTCGGCGGTGTCCTTGCTGGCCGGCTTCGGGCTGGTGATGGCGGTACGCGCGCACCGGCCGGTGCACGGCGGCTAGCGCAATGCTGTTGCGTGGATCGTCCATTTATCCGCGGCAATATTGCGAGCTTTGATCCAGATCAAACACCTGGCTTTACTAAACCTTCACACTACGCCCCGTCACCGGCGCGCTATCCGCGCTGTGACCGCCGGCTCGCCGTATGGGGCTGCTGGCAGGTTGGCATCTGGCGGGATGACGGGGGGAGCCGTCGTCCCGGGTCCCCCGGACGCTGACGCGAGCGCCGGTCATCTCAGCGGGATGGGGAGATGACCGGCGTTCTTTTTTTTGGGCTTTGGATCGCCGCTTGTGAAGCCATCGCCGGTGCTGTCGGGCGTTTTTTCTGCATGGCCGGCGGGCGTCACTGGCGGGGTAAGCCTGGCGACGGATTCATGTCTATGCCCCCAAGGAGTGGATACCAAAGGTCGGTATCGCTCTCATCTTCGGAAAGATGGACATAGGCAAGCTGCTTTGGCGGTTCTGCTACATGCCAGAACATCCCGGCACCGGTTTTCTTGTCCAGCATGCACACGTCAAACGATGCCGTTGCCCGCGCATCGCCCGCGCTGTAGCCCGCAAAAAATGCGGTCAGCAGATCAAGGTGGTGGCGATGGAATGCCTCGATGTCATCAAAGAAGAACGCCGGGCGCAGTTGCTTGTTGAATGCATCGTATTCGGCCTGTTCAAGCAGCTTGTCTGCGGACGAAAACTGCGTGATGAAAGGTTTGATGATCTCGCAAGTGATGCGGTCTGTTGTGACCGACACGCAGTGCAGCTGAAACCCTTCGCGCCCAGGTGTGGTGAAGAAGATATTCCCGGTGGAGATGTCAGGTGGGACGCCGCTGTTTGTACGCATCTGTTTGGCAGATTTGGCAACCTGTGCCAGATCTATGGGGCCGCTATCTTCCACGCGCTTTAAGAATAATCTCAAAAAATTAATCTTCAGAAAAACATCGCCGGATGCGGCGAAAGCCCCGTATTTCCATGGATAAACCTTACGGTAATTGGTGAATACATATTCCGGTGCGCCTGGGTTTGACTGCTGCGTCAATACTGCGCAATGATCCCCGGCAAGGATCAGATGATCCTGCGTGTCGGCGGCGATGATCAGCGTCACTGCTGCAAATCTCCATGGAAGTACATCGTATATAAAGGAACTATGACATGCCCGGCAACTTCATCGTCAAGGCCAGTGACCACCCATTTCTGCAGGGCGAGTTCAGGGTAACTGGACTGCCAAAGTTGCCGGACACCCGGCTCAAGCTGTTCGACGAAGGTTTTGTGCTGAAGGACAAGACAAGCGGCGAGCCTCTGCCCAACGTTTCCTATCGCATCCTGCTCGAGGACGGTAGCTATCTGGAGGGCGTCACCGATTCGTTCGGACGCACGCAGGTGGTGAAAACAGCAAGCTCCGAAATGCTGTCTTTGGAAGTGAAGGGGGTTTGAGCCGATGATCATCGTCCCCGTTGTGCAGCGCATTTTTCGCCGTATTGCCGAATCCGCCACCTCGCCCATATCCAAGACGGCGCGCAGGGAAGTTCGTATCGAAAGGCCGGAGAACGTACTGCATATCGACGCCATTGCGCTTGCACCGGAAATCTTCGAGGAAGATAGCGAGGAAAACCCTGTAGCAATCGAAGGCTCAACCGAGCCGCAGGCGCTCCCGCATAAACACCCGATGGTCAAGGTCGAGCCAGCGGACAACCGTATCGCACACCGCGAACTGAAGATTCGCATCTGGAACGAAGGCCGCCCCGACAATCACCATGCAGGCAAGACGGTGACATGGACGATGGTGCCGTTGTTCGTGCGCCCTGTTGAAGAAGGCGAGCAGGCAGCCGCTGCTGTTTTCCGGGGCGATTGGGCGCAGGCGGCAGAGGGGCATCGCGACCGCTTCGAGACGCCAGCCGAGTTCACCGCCACCGGGTTTACTCGTGTCAGTCAGGAGCAGGCAACCACCACCGTGGACGATACCGGCCACACCGCCATCCGCATCAACCTGCCGCCCATCGCGTTCAATGCCGCGCGCATCAGCGTGCAGTTGGAAGGCGAGGCTGCCGCAGTCGAACTGATCGACCTGGAAGTGCCGGGCATCATCGTGATCGACCCCGGGCATGGGGGAGTGGACAACTTTGCTGGTTCCTCGGCCAACAATGCGACATCACATACCAGCCGTGTTCTGGAAAAAGAACTGACGCTTGATTTTGGTCTGCGGACCAGAACGGCATTGCGCGCGCTGCGTGTCGGTGAGAATCAAAACCTGCGGGTTCACATGACGCGACCCGACGACAGAAACATAAGCGGAGAAGAGCGCGCATTCGTAGGCCGGGACAATGGCGCCGATATTCTGCTGAGCATCCATTTCAATGGCGCAAATACGGTGGCAAGAGGCACCGAGACACTGGTCCGCCCTCGCGCCACTAACGTGAACTTTGATGAGGACACCGCGTTGGCGCAAAGAGTGAATGACGCGGCTTACAACGCAATTCTCGCGCATGACGCCGGGGCAAGAAATCGGGGGATTAAATCTGAAAGAGATCTTGCGGTTTTAAGTGATAGGACGTTGGGGAATACCACTGTCTATCATCCCTTGCGCGCTGCACTCCTGGAGGTGGAGTTCATCGATAACGAGAGCGTCGACAGGCTGCTCAGCATCAATGAGGGCTACGAACAGGTCAGGCAGGATATCTGCGATGCCGTCGCCGACGCATTGCTTGAAGATTTGAGGATGAATCAATGAGCCAGCTACGCCTATTGTGGAACAGTGCAAACCTTCACCGTAACCGCGTACTCCGTTGCCTGATCCTGTTTGGCATGGTCCTCGTGACGGGTTGCACATCCGAAGCGGTCGCGGTGGCTGCGTCATCTGCTGAGCCCCCCGGCACAACATCGCCATCGCGACCGCCGACGGACCAGCGGGCAGTTCGCTATCTGCTGACAACGGTGCCAGTGGACGAGGTGTCACCGCGACAGCGGGGGAAGTTGCCAGCCTGGCTGGCCGGATCTGGGCCTGAGCGCGCGTGGATCATTAGACACAATCTGGACGTGATAAGGTCTGCCTCCCAAGGGGGCAGGATTTCTGGTTCTAAAGTCAGCCCGGATCAGAAATGGGCTTTGCTCGATATCGGTGAAGCTGGGTATGCGATTGCTTCCGCTGAATCATTAGCCAAATCATTCGAAGACATCGCCAAGCCGCCGAGATTTCCCGATGGTTTCGATGACGCAACCGCTATTTATTGGGTCATTCTCGACGATGATCACTTGATCGGACAGGCCGACCTCCCTTCACTGGATCCGGGGGTGGGGATGACCCTTTCGGAAAAGGACTCGCTTCCGCCTCGGGATACGCTGATTTATATCTACACCATTTCCAGCGGAACAACGACGCGCGCCGAGATTGACAGAACACTGCCGCGCCCTTTCCGTATTTCTGAAGATGCTCAAGGCCGTCTGCTTATTTTGAGTCTTGATGATCTCGAAGAGTTTGGCGCGAAGATCATTCAGATTCCGGAGTCTTGATCCCCCTGGCCCCAAATACCGCGTTTGTATGCTTTCGTGCGTGCCCGAGCGTCATGCGTCGCGTACATTTTTTTGAAAGAGCGGGTGCCTGCCCGGGTTGCAGCAGGTCGGTCGGAACATCCGCGATGCCGTCGCCGACGTATTGCCTGAAGATTTAAGGATGAATCAATGAAGCAGCTACGCCTATGGCGGAACAGTGCGACCTTCTTTCACAGTAGCCGGGCACTGCCCGGTCTGATCCTGTTTGGCATGGTCCTCGTGACGGGGTGCACAGCGGAAGCGGTCGCGGCTTCGTCACCGGAAGAAAAGCCTGCAACGTTGTCACCGATAGCGTCGTCGGAACAGCGGGCAGTTCGCTATCTGCTGACAACGGTGCCCGTGGACGAGGTAGCACCGCGACGGCTAGGAAAGTTGCCAGACATGCTGGTCGGGTCTGGATCTGGGTCTGAGCGCGCGCGGATCATTAGACACAATCTGGGCGTGATAAGGTCTGCTCCCGGTTGGGGCAAGATTGCTGGTTCTGAAGTGAGCCCGAATCAGAAATGGGTTTTGCTTTATTTCGGCGATGCGGAGTACGCAATTGCTTCCGCTGAGTCATTAGCAAAATCATTCGAAGATATCGCCAGGCCGCCGATACAACCTGATGGATTCGAGGATGCGACCGGAATCGGTTGGGACATTCTCGATGATGATCACTTGATCGGGCAGGCCGACCTTCCTTCACTGGATCCGGGGGTGGGGATGACCCTTTCGGAAAAGGATTCGCTTCCGCCTCGCGATACGCTGATCTATATCTACACCCTCTCCAGTGGAACAACGACGCGCGCCGAGATTGACGGAACATTGCCGCGGCCTCTCAATATTTATGAAGGTCCTGAGGGCCGTGTCCTTATTTCGGATTTTCATGATCTCGAAGTGTTTGGGGTGAAGATCATTCAGATTCCGGAGCCTTGATCCCCTTGGCTCCGAAGACCGCGTTTGTATGCTTTCGTGCGTGCCCGAGCGCCATGCGCCGCTGACATAAATGAGGGCTACGAGCAGGTCAGGCAGGATATCTGCGATGCCGTCACCGACGTATTGCCTGAAGATTTAAGGATGAATCAATGAAGCCTATTGCGCAACAATGCACACTTTCACAGCAGCCGGGTGCTGTCTTGCTTGATCCTGTTTGCTGCGGTTCTCACGACGGGTTGCACATCCGAAGCGGTCGCGGTGGCTGCGTCAACTGCTGAGCCCCTCACAGCATCGCCACGCCGACGGAACAGCGGGCAGTTCGTTATCTGCTGACAACGGTGCCAGTGCACGAGGCATCACAGCGACAGCTAGGAAAGTTACCAGTCATGCTGGTCGGGTCGGGGTCTGAGAGCGCGCGGATCATTGACAAAAATCGCGATGTGATCAGGTCTGCTCCCCTTGGGGGAACGATCTTTAGTTTTGCAGTCAGCCCGGATCAGAAGTGGGCTTTGCTCTATTTCGGCGATGAGGGGTATGCGATTGCTTCCACTGAATCATTCGAAGACATCGCCAGGCCGCCGATACGACCTGATGGATTCGAGGATGCGACCGGAATCGGTTGGTCCATCCTCGACGATGATCACTTGATCGGGCAGGCCGACCTCCCTTCGTTGGATCCGGGGGTGGGGATGACCCTTTCGGAAAAGGATTCGCTTCCGCCTCGGGATACGCTGATATATATCTACACCCTCTCCAGCGGAACAACGACGCGCGCCGAGGTTGACGGAAGATTGCCACGTCCTTTCAATATTTATGAAGACCCTGAGGGTCGTATCCTTGTTGCGGATTTTTCTGATTTAGAAGTATTTGGCGCAAAGATTACTCAGATTCCCGAGCCCTGACCCGCAGCGCTCGCTGGGATCTCTCCACCTGAGACGGCGGCAGTCGGTGCTGCAGCCATGTGAAGAACTGCAGCGCCATCGGGCTGATCCGGCCGTGGCTGCCACGGGCCAGAAGTTGAAGGCCCAAGGGCAGCATTGGCGTAGTGCTACTCCGGGCGGCACGAAGGGCCGACGTTCCATTTCGCGAGCCAAAGGCCGTGCATTGGACAGTTGGCCAACTGTCTGGCGCATTCACCTTCAAAGGCAGCCGCAAGCTAGGGCCAAGCGCTTCAATCCTGTTGTGATTCATGGTCTTATTGATGGAAATTCATCTTTGACCTGCTAATCTCGCCCGATGATTAGACGCGCCCTGGTTTGCTGCCTCACCCTCGGCATGGTTGCTTGCGCAACCCAGCCGAAGTCTCCTGCACCTCTGCCGGCCCCGGCGGAAACTCCGGTCAAGCCGAGCACAGGCCCGGCCGAAGCCGTACCCGAGGCCAAGGCCGCATTGCCGCCGGTCGACCTGACTCCCGTGCCGTTTGAGACCGCCCGCGCCAATTTCGTGCGCGATACGGCGGCCAAATACGGCATCGATCCGGCCTATATCGAAGCAACCCTGGCCCAGGCGCAGATCCGCGAGCCGATCATCGCCGCGATGTCGCGTCCGGCCGAGCGGGTCAAGCCGTGGAACGAATACCGGCCGATGTTCATCACCCAGGCGCGTATCGACGGTGGCCGTGCCTTCCTGGCGCAGCACCGCGATGAACTGATGCGCGTGCAGGAACGCACCGGTGTGCCGGCCGAAGTGATCGTGTCCATCATCGGTGTGGAAACCAGCTACGGCCGCAATGCCGGCAATCACCGCGTGCTGGATGCGCTGTACACGCTGGCCTTCAAATACCCGCGCACCGGCGACCCGGCCAAGCTCGAGCGCGAAGTGCGCCGTGAGCTGTTCTTCCGTGACGAACTGGCCAAGCTGTTTGAACTGAGCGCGCTGGAAAAGCTCGACATCACCACGCTCAAGGGCAGTTACGCCGGGGCGATGGGCATGGGCCAGTTCATGCCGTCCAGCTATCTGGACTTCGCGGTGGACGGCAATGGCGACGGCCGCCGTGACCTGTTCAACAGCTATGACGATGTGTTCTCGTCGATTGCCAATTACTTCGTCAAGAAGGGTGGCTGGATCCGTGGCGGCACCGTTGCGGTACCGGCGACGCTGCAGGCCGGCTTCGAGGAGTTCAATCCCACCGATTGGACCCCGACCTATACCGTCAGCGAACTGGCGGCGCGCGGCTACCAGCCGGTCACGCCGGTGCGTGCGGTGAATGCAAAGGCCACCCCGGTGACGCTGGAGGGCAGTGACGGCAAGCAGTACTGGCTGGGCTTCCAGAACTACTACGCAATCACCCGTTACAACATCTCCAAAATGTACGCGATGGCAGTGTTCCAGCTGTCCCAGGCCATCGCCGGCAAGGAGCTTCCCCCGGCATGAACATCAAGTGGCTGGTCCCTGCGTTGATCGTGCTCGGGCTGGCCGCCTGCAGCAGCGCCCCCAAGAAGTCGTCATCCGGCACAGCGGGCGCAAGCTCCACATCGCGTCCGGCGACGGTGGTGCACGGGCGTGGCAGCGCACGCGGTGAGTGCCCTGAGGGCTCGCCGTACGCCAAGGCGCAGGAAGACCTGTCCACCCGTGGCAACTACACTGCTGGCGGCCTGTACAAGCCGGGGGTGAACGACACCACGCCGAGCTACGTGCCCAATGTCGACTGTATTCCCGAGCCGCTGGTGACCAACGAGGCGCGCTCGGCGGTCGGCAATAGATCACCGTATACGGTGCTGGGCAAGCAATACCAGATCATGGACCGGGTCGATAACTACGTGGAGCAGGGCACCGCCTCGTACTACGGGCAGAAGTTCCACGGGCGGCTGACCTCCAACCGTGAGGTGTACGACATGTACGCCTTCACCGCCGCGCACAAAACCTTGCCGCTGCCGAGCTTCGCGCGGGTGACCAACCTGGACAACGGCGAATCGGTGATCGTGCGCGTCAACGACCGTGGTCCGTTCCACGAAGGTCGCGTCATCGATCTCAGCTACGCCGCCGCAGTGCGGCTGGGCATCACCCAGCGTGGCACCGGCCGGGTCGAAGTGCATGGCCTGACCCCCGGCAGCGAAAACCTGCAGGCCGCCGGCGACAGCCGTCGCGCCCGACGTGAACGGGCGGCTGCGACGGTTGCCGCGGCGGTACCGGCAACGCGGCCCGCAGCCGCCAGCCCCAGCCGCATGGACCAGCTGGTCGAGAAGCTGCCGAGCGCGCCGGCACGTCCGGTTGCTGGCAATGCCGATCACTTCGAGGCCTGGATGAAGGACAACGGCGTGCGCGTCGCCACCGGTCGTCCAGCCACCACCAGCGCCGCTGCCACTTCATCGGGGCCGGTAAGCGTTCAGGCGCTGCCCGCATCGTCGGAATTGCTGCAGTTCACTCCGCCTACGGCCCCGGCTGCGGCGGCAGCGTCGAGGGCTGCGGCGGGGCCGCCACCGAAGACCGTACCAGCCGACCCCGCCGCGCGCGCGCTGGGCGCGATCCTGCTGCAAGTAGCCAGTTTTTCCAATCGTGACAACGCGGCACGGGCCTTGGGCCAGCTGTCGTCTGCCGGTATCGTCGGGGCCAGCCTCAGTGACATCGTCAGTGGCGGTCGTACCTTGTGGCGCCTGCGGGTGCCGGCCAGCGACAGCAGCAGTGCCACGGAACTTGCCGGGCGTATTGCCGGTCTTGGATTTGGCCTGCCGCAAGTGGTCCGCGATTAACCCCAGCACACCGGGGTGCCGCCAGCTGGCTGGTGTCGCCCTACAATGACTCCCCGAATTTTTCTTCCTCGTCCATCAGGAACCGCTGTCCGATGAAATTCCGTTTTGCCGCCGCTGCACTGGCCACCACGCTCGTCGTGGGTCTGGCCTCCGCCCAGACGCCCACCCCGACGCCGACGCCCGCGCCGGCCGCAGCTGCCGCTCCGGCGCAGGTGGCTACGCCGCCGGCCCCGGTTCCGACCACCGCCACGGCTTGGGTTCTGATGGATTACGCCACCGGCCAGGTGCTGGCAGGTGAGAACATCCATTCGCCGCTGCCGCCGGCCAGCATCACCAAGGTGATGACGTCCTACGTGCTGGCCGCGGAAATGAAGACCGGCAAGATCAAGCCGGACGACCAGGTGATGATGAGCGAACGCGCTTGGCGCGAAGGCGGCGCAGGCACCGACGGCAGCTATAGCGGCTTCCCGGTCAACCAGACGGCGCGTCTGGAAGACATGGAAAAGGGTATGGCGATCCAGTCCGGCAACGATGCGGCAATCGCCCTGGCCGAACATGCTGCCGGCAGCCAGGAAGCCTTTGCGGCGCTGATGAACAGCTACGCAGCCAAGATCGGCATGAAGGATTCGCACTTCGTCAACGCACACGGTCTGAATGCCGAGGGTCACCAGTCCAGCGCTTACGATCTGGCGTTGCTGGGCCGCGCCTTTGTGCGCGATTACCCGGAGACCTATGCCTACAACAAGATCAAGGAGTTCACGGTAGGCAAGATCACCCAGCCGAACCGCAACCTGCTGTTGTGGCGTGACCAGAGCGTGGACGGCATCAAGACCGGCCACACCTCGGCCGCCGGTTACTGCCTGCTGAGCTCGGCCCAGCGCGGTGATCAGCGTCTTGTGGCGGTGTTGATGGGGGGGGCTTCGGAGAAGCAGCGCGCTGATGACAGCCTGGCGTTGTTGAACTGGGGTTTCCGTTTCTTCGAAACCCATCGCATGTATGAGCCGGGCAAGGCGGTGACCACGCAGCATGTGTGGAAGGGCGCGGCCGATGAGGTGCAGTTGGGCGTGGCGCAGCCGATGTTGGTGAGCGTGCCGCGCGGCCGTTACAACGATCTGAAGCCGTCGATGGACGTGCCGAAGGAGTTGGTGGCGCCGATCACTGCAGGTCAGCAGATTGGTACGGTCAAGGTGTCGCTGGACGGCAAGGTAGTTGCCGAGGCGCCGTTGGTGGCTGTGCAGGCCGTTGAAGAAGGTGGTTTCTTCAAGCGTCTGTGGGATGCCTTCATGATGTGGTGGAAGTCCGAGTAAGGGCTTTCACAGGCTGAAAAGCCGAGCGGCGTTGCGGTGTTCTGTCGACTGGAGTCCAGGTCGATGGGGCGCAGCAACGCCGCTTTTGTTTTGTCTGCAGAGTGACGCAGTTCCACTCCCTCCGTTGCCGAGTGCAGCTTCGCTCCCTCCCTTTGCCGCAGGCAAGGGGAGGGTCGGGGAGGGGTAGCTTTCGCTGTTGCTGTTGGCGTCGCTTCTGACTTTGACTTTGATGTTGACTCACCGGGCCCCTTCCGCAGCGACGGAGCCAGTGGGAAGAACCCGAAGGGCGATGTGCATGGATGCACGTCGTTTTTCGCCACGACAAGGATGTCGTGTCGAAAAATCCCGCTGGCGGAGTGGACCTGGAGCGCGCAGCGCGGAAGGCGCGTAGGCAGGGTGTGCTTGACCAGCCATTCGGCTGTTGAGGAGCTCTTCTTTTGGTTATCTTTTCTTTGCACAAGCAAAGAAAAGTAACTCGCTCCCCGAAGGGGAGTGAAAGCTCTTGCTCTTGCTCTTGCTATTGCTTTAACCGCAACCGCAACCGCAACCAAGATCAAGATCAAGATCAAGATCATGATCAAGAGCTTTCGCCCGCCTGCGGCGCGCGAGCACACCTTTCTTTGCTTGTGCAAAGAAACGTGGCCCAAAGAAAGCACACCCTGCCTCCGCGCCCACGCCGCTGCGCGACGCGGGTCCACTCCGCTGGCAGGATTTTTCGACGAGACATCCCTGTCTCGTCGAAA